>CAYPUW010000038.1:0-9965 GCA_964413925.1 uncultured Rhodobacter sp.
CGTGGTTTATATGGGCGCGCATGATGTTGAACGCCAAGCCCCCAACGTGTTTCGCATGCGCCTGCTTGGGGCCGAAGTGGTGCCGGTGACCTCGGGGCGTGGCACGCTTAAAGACGCGATGAATGACGCGCTCAGGGACTGGGTGACCAATGTCGCGGACACGTTTTATTGCATCGGCACCGTGGCCGGACCGCACCCCTATCCGGCGATGGTGCGCGATTTCCAATCGATTATTGGCAAAGAAGTGCGCGAACAAATGATGGAGCGCGAGGGTCGTTTGCCTGACAGCTTGATCGCGGCAATCGGCGGCGGCTCCAACGCGATGGGGCTGTTTTACCCGTTTTTAGACGATAAATCCGTGCGCATAATTGGCGTCGAGGCCGGGGGTAAGGGCGTCAATATGAAGATGGAGCATTGCGCCTCGCTCGCGGGCGGCAGGCCCGGCGTTCTGCATGGCAATCGCACCTATCTATTGCAAGATGATGACGGGCAAATCCAAGAGGGGTTTTCAATCTCGGCGGGGCTGGACTATCCCGGAATTGGCCCTGAACACAGTTGGTTACACGATGTTGGTCGCGCTGAATATGTGTTTGCGACTGACAAGGAGGCATTGGCCGCGTTCCAGCTTTGCTGTGAGACCGAGGGCATTATTCCCGCCCTTGAACCCTGCCACGCGCTGGCTCATGTGAGCAAGATCGCTGGCGATTTACCCGCCGATCATCTGCTGGTCATGAACATGTGCGGGCGCGGCGACAAAGACATTTTCACTGTCGCCAAAGCTCTGGGTCTGGAGATCAACACAGGGGCGTAAACGACCCAAAATCGGCGCGTAAACTTCGGTTTATGCCCGTTGACCCGTAGTTTATTGCCTCTGACATAACCTTTATGGCAATTTTCACCAAAGTTAAATTCGTGTTCACCTGATTCTGCACAAAACTTCATTTGTGTGAACGACCAGACTCAGGACCAGACTCAGGAGAAGACTGATGAAACTTACGACACTTACGACAATAACCGCAGCAACGATGCTTGTCGGGACTGCCGCGAATGCCGGGTTGCTTGAAGACGTTTTGGCCGTGCTTGCGGCGCAGGGTGCCACGGCAATCGAAGTTCAGAACGGCTTAACCAATCTTAAGGTCGAGGCAATAATTGACGGTCAGAAACATGAAATCGTTTATGACAAATTAACCGGGAATGTGATCAGCGATCAGACGGGTTCTGATCTTGAGAATATCAACACACTGTCCGATGACAGTATGGACGACAGCACTGACGACAGCACCGATGATGCCACCGATACTGGCGGCTCGGCTGGCGGTGACATCGGCAATGACGGTCCCGGATCGGGTGGCGCAGGCGCTGCTGGTCCAGGCTCTGGCGGCGGAGGGTCCGGCGCGGGAGATCAGGCATATTATCTGGTGCCGGGATTTGACTATTTGAATGGCGGTCACGCGCAGGATATCGCGTTTGGCTGAAACGGAAACTGATATTTGCGCGTGTAAATGCGCATGAAATCGCTGGCAGCCTTGGTAATTCGGGAATGGGCACGGGCTGTCGGCACCCAATGACGGAAAGGTCAGGCCATGCGCCGCAAAATTTTTCTCGCGATAGCTTTCGCTGTATCGTTGACTGCTGGGCAGGCAATGGCACAAGATTTCCAGAGCAAATACACCCAAGAGCTGACGGATCAGGGGTTCACTAACCTGAACATCACCAAAACATGGCTCGGACGCACCCGCATCACGGCGGTGAGCAAAACCCAATCCCGGGAGTTTGTTTTTGACAGCTATACCGGCGAGGTGCTTCGGGATTATTCCGAAAATCTGGACTCATCACAGCTTAGCCCGTCCAACACCGAACAAAAAGACCCGACAGAGATGCAAGGCGGTAGCGATGACAGCGGCAATGGCGGCTCCGAAAGTGGCGGCTCGGGAAGCGGAAATGGCGGTGGCGACAGCGAGTCCGGTGGCGATAATGGCGGCGATAATGGCGGCGACAATGGCGGCGATAGTGGTGGCGATAGCGGTGGCTCCGGCGGCGGCGACGGTGGCCATGCGGCCCTCGATCTTGGGCCATCACCGCTTGATTTTCTGACCGGCGTTAACCCTCACATGACAGTCTGACGGCTGCGATCATATGTTGCAGCAGGCCTTTGGGCTTTGTTGTGTGAACCGGCGTGACAAAAACGCCGGTTTACGTCACACTGATAATATCCACATGCGCAGGGATGCCGAATGACCAACAAGTATTTTCTTTGGGCGATTTTCGTCATTCAGGCGACCGCTGCGTTGTTTTTCACCTCTGATACCATCTCGTCAATCTTTGGGTTGCGCAGCCGTCCGATCAACTGGCAGTTGCGCGAGGTCTTGGAGGTCGGCGCCGCTGTCGGCCTGATTCTTGGCACGTTGCTTGGCGTGATTGCCATGACCAAAACCCACAAACGCTCCGACCGGATCGAGGCGCAACTCAAGGCCGCGTCGGGCGCTTTTGCTGATCTGCTGAACGAGCGTTTCAAGGGCTGGGGGCTGACACCTGCGGAGCGGGACGTGGCGTGGTTTGCCGTTAAAGGCATGACCACAGCCGAGATTGCCGCGCTTAGAAACACGTCGGAGGGCACGGTCAAGGCGCAAAGCAACGCGATTTATCGCAAGGCTGGCGTGTCGGGGCGCTATCAATTGCTGAGCCAGTTTGTTGACGAATTGATGGCTGGCGCATCCAACATCAACGACAAAAACTCCTGATCGAGCGCGACTTTACCCTTTCAAAACCCTCACCGCCGGATTATACGCGCGGTCTGATTAAGATTTATGAAAGGTATGTTACGTTATGTTGGAATTGAAAATCGGCGATCTGGTGGTTCTTACTGCCGGGTCCATGCGCATGGCTGTTGAGGGTGTCGAAGGGGACGTGATCTCCTGCCTTTGGTGCCATGAAGGCGTCATCGGTCGCGACAGTTTTAATAAAATTATGCTCAAAAAGTTTGAGCATCGCGAGGATGCTGGTGGTCGTGGCAAGCCGCCGTTTCGAGGTGACCGCGACAGCGGCCCCAAGCGCTTTGACGACAAACCCAAAGGCAAGCCCGGCTGGGACGGCAAGCCGCGCGAAAAGAAGTATTTCCGCAAGGACTGACTGAGTTGCCCGCCCGATCCCGGTGTAAAGCGGTTTCAGGCGGGCGCGTTAGCTATGTGATCTGATCCGCGATTTCGCGAAAAAACGCGATATGCTCCAACGTTACCCGCCCGTCACCTTCGGTAAAATCAAGGTCGGCGGCGTTGGTGGCGATGACCACGTTCTGGCTCTGATTGACATAGATGAACTGACCGTAAATGCCGTGGGCAAAGAATTCGCCCGCGCGCGGCTTTGGCGCAAGCCACCACTGATACCCGTATCCAAGAGCGCCGTCATCGGTGCCGTCAAGCTCCTCAATCGGGGGCGGAGCCGAGGCAACGGTCGAGGTTTTGACCCAGTTTTTCGCCACGATTTGCCTGCCTTCAAACAGGCCGTTTTGCGCGAACATCAGGCCAAACCGCGCGTAATCACGGGTGCACATATTGATCCCGCCAAGCACAAATGCGACACCTAACCCGTCGGTCAGATAATAGGGATTCGCTTCCAATTTCAGCGGGCCAAGGATTTTTTCCGCCACATATTCATGCGCTGGCTGTCCGGTTGCCGCGCGTAAAATCATGCCCAGAACATGGGTGTCGATTGAGACATAATGGTTGCGACTTCCCGGCTCCCATCCGCGATTTTTAAGGCTGGCCGCGAATTCATCCATAGAGCCGCCAAGTGCCAGAACCCGACCCATCTTGTTGATATCACTATTATAATCTAGGTAATCTTCGTTAAAATAGACGCCGCTGGCCATTTGTAAAAGGTTTTTAATCGTAACCCCATCATAGGCGGTTTTTTTGAGCGAGGGGACCAAATCAATGACCTGAGCATCCAGATTGGCGATCTTTTTTTCCGCCACGGCCACGCCGATAGCCGCCGAAAGCAGGCTCTTGGCCACCGACCACGAAATTCGTAAATCCTGCGGCGTGGTGCCGCGAAAATAGGCCTCATGCACCAGTTTAGTGTCCTTTAGCACAACCATCGCCGTCAGGCTTCGCGCGTCAATCCAATCGCGCGTGTCAAAAGTTTTCTGGCGAAAAATAAAGCTGTCAGGAATGGCCTGTGGCGAGATCGCAAGCGGTGACGGCGGCTCGGGTGCAATATTTATATCCACATGGAAAAACATCTCGCGCATGTTGGAAAAATTCTGAACGATCAGCTTTTTGTCAAACAACGAGTTAACCCGCATCAGCCGTCGAAAAGTCGCAAAATTAAGGGTCACCAACAGTTTCAAAAAGACCATCGCCTCGCCGCAAACCCGCTTGGTTTGGTTCAGTATCCTATCCAATAGTCTGGCTCCCTTAAAGCGCAGTCCGAAAACGGGGCGCGCGCCAGTCAATCCACCGACCATGAAAATCCGCGCGTCCCAGCTCTATTTGAATGTCGCCCGGCCATAGCCGCAACGCAAGGGCAGCTGAGGATTTTTGCCCATCCGCCTCCATTGATAGCCACGCAATCGGCGCGGTTGAACTGGCTTGCTGGCCGGCTTTTTCAATCACCGACTTACCTCGGTCTTGGGTCGATTTAGGGAAATATTGCCACGCAATCGTGTGGTAGATGATCGTCACCGCGCCGCTCTCCGGCTGGTTCAACTGACACTCCAGCCAGTCGATTGCATCGCTTTGCACCACGCTAACCGGGGTCGTCATGGCCAGATCACAGGCACGACGAATACGCTCAAGTCGCTCCGGTTGATCCGGCCAGATATAGGCCAGCAGCCGCAAACGATCATCGGGATTGGCGGGATTTAACGGGTTAAGATCAACACCAGCACGCGCGATTATATGCGGATTGCCGCGCGTCGGCGGCATTCCTTTCCAATCCGGGGAGAGGCGAATGGAGGCGTTTTTAGGACCAAAAACCTCGCCATTGACGTCCAGCGCAACCTGATCCCACAAAAGATTAAGCCCGGCGCTGGCCCCAAGTTCGAACAGCCTGAGCGGCATTTCGTACCTGTTTGACAGCAGATGACCTGCCGCAATCAGTACCGCAGATCGGGCAATCTCGTTGGTTTGTGGTGGGCTGTTTATCCAGTTAAGCAAAAACTTCTCGTGTGAAATCAAAGCATTGTCCAGTAATAGGCCAAGATCGCGATCGGAAATGCTCGGGTTTGGTGGATAGGCAGCGGCGAGTTTTTTGTCCCGTGCCGACAATACCAGCGCATGCATCCCGCCCGCCAGCCGCAACGCAATGCTGTCGCCCGCCGCCGAGATATCGCCCGGCCATGCCAAAATCTTGTCGGCGACGGATTGGCCGGGCGTCATGGCCGCGCCAAGCGCGCGGAGCAGGCGCGCGGTGAACCCAGAGCCAAGGCTTTCGCAGGCCTCGGCCTGATTGTTAAAGACCTGCGCCACGCTCAACGAAACTTGTCCACCAACCGCTGCAACGAACTGCGCGTGTCCTCGCTTTTGGGCGCGCTGACAGCGGCTTGAGGTGGCAGAGGTTTGGTTTTGGCCGGTCGCGAGGGCGTGGTTTTCAGCGCCACCAAGTTTGAAAACTTGGCGCTGTCCCCGCTTGCAAGCGCGACCGCCCCGTCGCTAATCCCGCTCAACATATCCTCAAGCCAGTCCTGATCCGCCTTGGCGAAATCGTGCAAAACATAGCCCGAGACCCGATCCTTGTGACCGGGGTGACCGATGCCAATTCGCACGCGGTGATACTCGGGACCGATATGCTGATGCAGCGATCTCAGGCCATTGTGACCGGCATGCCCGCCGCTGGTCTTGCAGCGCAGCTTGCCCGGTTGCAGATCAAGCTCGTCGTGAAAAACCGTGACGTCATCGGGCGTCAGCTTATAAAACCGCATGGCCTCGCCAACCGACTGACCCGACAGATTCATGAAGGTTTCGGGCTTGAGCAAAACCACCTTGTGCGAGCCAAACCGCCCATCGCTGATGCGTCCCTGAAACTTGGCTTTCCATGGGCCAAAGCCATGATCCGTCGCGATCCGATCCACGGCCATAAAACCGATATTATGGCGGTTTTGCGCATATTTCGCGCCGGGATTTCCCAGTCCGACAAACAGCTTCATCATCTCGCCCCAAAAGAAAACGCGCCAGCCAAAGGGCCAGCGCGCTGTTGTTAACACGAATACTCAGACGAAAGCGACTTATGCGTCGCCGTTTTCTTCGCTTGTCTCTTCAGTTGTTGCTTCTTCGCTCTCGGCCTCATCATCGCCGTCGCCAGCCGATTTCAGGCTGGACGGTGCTGCGATATTGGCAATCACAAAGTCACGGTCGGTAATCATCGGCCGCGTGCCCTTGGGCAGGGTGATTTCCGACATGTGGATTACGTCGCCAACGTCGTGGTTGGTCAGATCGACCACCAGCTTGTCGGGGATGTCACCGGCGGTTACTTTCAGCTCCACCTCGTTGCGAACAACGGTCAGAACGCCGCCACGTTTGAGACCAACGCTCACTTCTTCGCCGATAAAATCAACCGGAATAAACAGGTTGATCCGCGAGGTGCGATGCAGGCGCATCAAATCGATATGGGTCGGCAGGTCTTTGACAACATCGCGCTGAACCCCCCGGCAGATGACGCGCACGTCTTCTTGACCCTCGATTTTGAGGTTGAAAAGCGTTGACAAAAACTTGCCTGCCTTCAGCCGCTTTAACAGGGCGTTAAACGGAATAGTGATCGGTTGCGGATCAGCGCCGCCCCCGTAAACAACCCCCGGGACGAGCCCTGCACGACGCGCTTGGCGGGCGGCCCCCTTGCCTGTCCCCGCGCGAGCCGTGGCGTTGAGATCTGGTATTGCTCCAGCCATCGGAATTCTCCTAAGATTTAGATATGCGACTTTCCTCCAAGGGTGCAAAGCCGCGTGAAGACGCGCGTATAGACCAGTCGAGCGGGAAATAAAAGGGGGGAGTGGCCAATCCTGTTCGCCGTTCGTTAAATACTCGGAGCTATTTGCCACAACCGTGAAAACCGCGCCCGGCTATTCCCAGTCGCCGCGAAATCCTTTGGGCACCATCAGAATATCGCGGGTTACGTCATTGACATTTTTATGGCCACAAAACGCCATCGAAAGATCAAGCTCGCGGTGGATGAGTTCAAGCGCTTTGCTCACGCCCGCTTCGCCCATCGCCCCGAGACCATAGATATAACTGCGCCCGATATAGACCCCCTTGGCCCCCAGCGCGACCGCTTTAAGCACATCTTGCCCTTGGCGAATACCGCCATCCATATGCACCTCGATCTGGTCGCCAACCGCCTCGACAATATCCTGAAGCGCGCGAATGGAACTCAGCGCACCATCAAGTTGCCGCCCGCCGTGGTTGGACACGATCAGCGCATCCGCGCCGCTGGCCACCGCCAATTTGGCGTCGCGCACGTCCTGAATACCCTTGAGAATAAGCTTGCCACCCCAGAGCTTTTTGATCTTTTCAACCGAGGACCAGTCAAGGCTCGGGTCAAACTGGCTCGCCGTCCACTCCATCAGCTTGCTGGGATTGCCCACGCCTTCCACATGGCCGACAATATTACCAAAGCCGCGCCGTTTGGTGCCCAGCATCCCAAGGCCCCAGCGAATTTTTGTCGCCAGATTGATCATGTTCTTAATCGTCGGTTTTGGCGGCGCCGACAGACCGTTTTTGATGTCTTTGTGCCGCTGGCCAAGGATTTGTAAATCGAGCGTCAGCACCAGAGCCGAGCATTTCGCCGCTTTGGCCCGCTCGATCAGCGCGTGAAGAAAATCCTGATCGCGCATCACATAAAGCTGAAACCAGAACGGTTTGGTGGTGGCCGCTGCAACATCCTCGATCGAGCAGATCGACATGGTCGAAAGCGTGAACGGCACCCCGAACTTCTCGGCGGCGCGCGCGGCCTTGATCTCGCCATCGGCGCATTGCATTCCCGTCATGCCGACCGGCGCCAGCGCAACCGGCATCGCCACATCCTCACCGATCATCTTGGTCGCGGTGGAGCGGTTGGTCATGTCCTTGGCAACCCGTTGATGAAAATAGAGTTTCTGAAAGTCGGTGCTATTTTCGCGAAAGGTTTGCATGGTCCACGAGCCGGTCTCGGCATAGTCGTAAAACATTCGCGGAACGCGGCGCTCATAGATTGCGCGTAGGTCTTCTATGCAGGTGATGACGGGCATGGTTATCTCGTAAAGTTATCGCGCCTCAACACGTATCAAGGTGCAAAGGCAAGGACAAGTGTTAGCGATCATGCGCCCCATCGGCCAAGGTTTTCACGAATGCCAGCACTTCGCTCGCGGTTTTTTTCTCGCCGATCAGATCGACGATTGCCGAGCCGACTACGACCCCGTCGGCAATCTTGCCAATCGCGCGTGCGGTCTCGGGTGTTTTGATGCCAAAGCCAACGCAAACCGGAATATCAGTCGCCGATTTGATCCGCTTAACCTCGGGCGCAACCGCATCGGCATCAGCAGAGGCCGCCCCGGTGATGCCGTTGATCGACACATAATATAAAAAACCCGAGGTGTTTTCCAACACCTTTGGCAACCGCCGCGCATCCGTGGTCGGGGTGGCAAGGCGGATGAAATTCATACCTGCCGCATTGGCGGGAATGCACAGCTCGTCATCCTCTTCTGGCGGCAGATCAACCACGATCAGCCCGTCAACGCCCGCTTCCTTGGCGTCGATTAGGAATTGCTTAACCCCGTGGCTGTAAATCGGGTTGTAATAGCCCATCAAAACAATCGGGGTGGTGTCGTCGCCTTGGCGAAACTCCCGCGCCAGTTTGAGCGTTTTCTTCAGCGTCATACCAGCCGCCAAGGCGCGCTGTCCGGCCAGTTGGATCGCCGGACCATCGGCCATGGGATCGGTAAACGGCAGGCCCAGCTCGATCACGTCAACACCAGCGGCGGGCAGGCCTTTGACCACTTCAAGCGAGGCGGCAAAATTCGGGTCTCCGGCCATGACATAGGTCACAAACGCAGGTTTGCCAGCCCGTTTCAACTTGGCAAATGTGTCGTCAATTCTGGTCATGGCACGCCCCTCTATTTCGCTCGGTTATGGGTTTGAGGCAGGCAGCGGCAAAAATCAACGGGCAAACGGGCTGGCGCGCGCATTTTGATCGCTGATTGGTGAAATCAAAAAACCTCATTGGACAGACGAACGTCAGCGTGGCTATGTTCGCCGCTAATATAGCGGATATTGAGGGCGACGAGATGGAAATATTACGCATTGCAGCATTTGCTGATCACGGCGCGGGTGGAAATCCAGCCGGTGTTTGCCTTTGCAACAGCTTGCCGCCCGAGGCGGAAATGCAGGAAATCGCTACGCGCATCGGCTATTCGGAAACGGTTTTCGCCACGCAGATCAGCGATGGCTTTCGCGTGCGATATTTCGCGCCCGACGGCGAGGTGGCGTTTTGTGGTCATGCGACCATCGCTCTTGGCGCGGTTCTTGGGGCAACGCACGGGGCCGGGAGGTTTCAGCTTCGGCTGAACGAGGCCGAGATTTCGCTGGCAACCAAACAAACGGGGGAGATTTGGTCGGTAAGTTTACGCTCTCCCGCGACGCGGTTTTGCGACGCAGAGGCCGATCTTGTGGAGCGTGTCTTGGCCTTGTTTGGCTGGTCGGCGCGTGATTTATCCAAGGGCGACAGCATCGTTCGCGCCAATGCCGGGGCGGAGCATTTGCTGATCCCGCTGGCTTCGCGCCAATTGCTGGCCGACATGTCCTATGATTTCAAGGCCGGAGCCAAGTTGATGCAAGAGGCCGGTCTGGTGACGATTAACCTCTATTTTCGCGACGCTGCCGACATAATCCACAGCCGTAATCCGTTTGCCGGACACGGGGTTTATGAAGATCCCGCAACCGGAGCCGCCGCCGCTGCATTGGCGGGTTATTTTCGCGATGCCCTCGGTCGCGACCAGC
>CAYPUW010000038.1:10065-11986 GCA_964413925.1 uncultured Rhodobacter sp.
GCCGCCGCCGCTGCATTGGCGGGTTATTTTCGCGATGCCCTCGGTCGCGACCAGCCGTTCACGGTTTTGCAAGGCTTTGACATGGGGGTGCCTTCGCGCCTGATGGTGGAGCCGACCAAGGGCAAAGGCGCGCCGGTCGAGGTCTCGGGTGACACCCGCGAAATTACCGCTCCCGATTAGCCCCAGCCTTGACCCTCGCCCCAGTCTCGCCTAGACGCGCGGGATCGTTCAATCGCAACTAAGACGAGGCTGAAAATGGGGTTCAAGACCGGGATTGTTGGATTGCCCAATGTGGGGAAATCCACGTTGTTTAATGCGCT
Source organism: uncultured Rhodobacter sp. (assembly GCA_964413925.1). Lineage (GTDB taxonomy): Bacteria > Pseudomonadota > Alphaproteobacteria > Rhodobacterales > Rhodobacteraceae > UBA5972. Next base: position 10,386 of record CAYPUW010000038.1, read on the forward strand.
GACCAAAACCGCTGCCGCACAAGCCGCGAATTTTCCGTTTTGCACGATTGAGCCGAATGTGGGCGAGGTTTCGGTGCCTGATGCGCGTCTGGACAAACTGGTCGAGGTTGCTGGCTCCAAGACCAAAATCCCCACCCGCATGACATTCGTTGACATCGCGGGGCTGGTCAAAGGCGCCAGCAAGGGCGAGGGGCTGGGCAATCAGTTTCTGGCCAATATCCGCGAATGTGACGCCATCGCCCATGTTCTGCGCTGTTTTATCAATGACGACGTGACCCATGTGGAGGGGCGCGTCGACCCGATCGAGGACGCTGCAACCATCGAGACAGAGCTGATGCTGGCCGATATGGAAAGCATCGAAAAGCGTTTGCAAAACCTCAGCCGCAAGCTCAAAGGCGGCGATAAGCTGTCGCTGGAGCAAGATGATTTGCTGCGCCGCGCTTTGGCCGCACTTGAAAACGGCCAACCTGCGCGCACGGTTGAAATCACCGAGGACGAGCGCAAAACTTGGGATATGTTGCAGCTTTTGACCGCCAAACCCATTTTGTTTGTGTGCAATGTCGAGGAAGAAAATGCCGCCACTGGCAATGATTTCTCCGATAAAGTCGCTGAAATGGCACGCGAGCAAGGGGCCGCCCATGTGGTGATCTCCGCCGCTATCGAAGAGGAAATCAGCCAACTAGAGCCTGACGAGACCTCGATGTTTTTAGAGGAGCTTGGCTTGCATGAAGCCGGACTTGATCGCCTGATCCGCGCCGGATACGAGCTGTTGCATCTGCTAACATATTTCACCGTCGGCCCCAAAGAGGCGCGTGCATGGACCATTCGCGCTGGCACATCCGCCCCGCAAGCGGCCGGTGTGATCCACGGCGATTTCGAGCGTGGCTTTATCCGCGCCGAAACCATCGCTTATGATGATTTCGTCAGTTTGGGCGGGGAACAAGGGGCCAAAGAGGCCGGAAAAATGCGCGCCGAGGGCAAGACCTATCTGGTCGCCGATGGCGATGTCATGCATTTTTTGCACAACACCTGAGCGGCTCATAAACGGCAAATAACTCTCGTCGATAGTGGCGAGAGTTGCTCTAAGCGGTTCGATCTTGGCCGTTACATATCTTGCGCGAGCAGAATGTTCATGCTGCCAAACCCTTGGTCGCGCAGCGCGATAAGTGCCGCGTATTCGTCGGAGGCAAACACGCCGGTGACCGCCTCGGCGGAAGCGAAATCCATCACCATAACCATGCCTGAGGGAACCCCGGTGATGACGCCAGAGACTTTCATCCGCTTCACAAGCGTACCGCCTGCGCCCATCAACAAAGGCATGACCGCTTGGAGGTAGGCGTGCATGGCCTCCGCTCCCGCGGGGTTTGGAATTGCGGTGACGACTAGGGTGGTTTGGTCTGACATCTTGCATTCTCCCTGAATGTGAAATAATAACCAACTGATCGGTTAGTTATACGGGGCAATCCCTCGCTGTCAATGGTGCAAATATGGGACGAAAAAAGAGCTACGACCGGGATATTTTAGTCGCCAAAGCGATGGATATTTTTCATGTGCATGGCTTTGCCGGAACCTCGACCGAAATGCTGGTCGAGCATTTGGGG
>CAYPUW010000039.1:0-11875 GCA_964413925.1 uncultured Rhodobacter sp.
ATTTAAAGGCGACGCGCCTTGGCCAAGTATCAGCCAAATACCCGCGTCAAAGCAACATCAATGGCAGTCACAATCTCGTCGATATTCTCTTTGCTGGCAATCAGCGCAGGCGACAGGCACAGCGTGTTGTTAAAGCCGTCAAGCGAGCGGTTGGTCATGCCAATGATCACCTTTTGGGCAAATACCTCGGCCACAACGGCGGCGACTTTCTCCTCGGGCATCGGCTCTTTACTGGCGCGATCAGACACCAGCTCGGCCCCGCAAAACAGGCCCAGCCCGCGAACATCACCAATACAATCATGCTTATCTTTCAAGGTGTTAAGACCTGCCATCAGCCGCGCACCCATTGCAGTGACATTATCCAAAAGCCCCTCTTCCTCGATGATTTGCAGATTGGCAAGCGCCGCCGCAGGGCCGGCAGTGCAGCCCCCGAAGGTCGACACATCGCGGAAATAATCCATCGGATCGTCGGGATTTTCCTTGAACATATTGAACACTTTTTCGGTCGTCACCGTCACCGAAATCGCCGCATAACCCGAGGCAACCCCCTTGGCCATCGTGACGAAATCCGGCGTGATGCCGTAATGCTGATAGCCAAACCACTTGCCAGTGCGCCCAAGGCCACAAACCACCTCGTCGATATGCAGCAAAATATCGTATTTCGCGCAGATTTCCTGCACGCGCTGCCAATAGCCCTCGGGCGGAGTGATCACGCCGCCACCGGCGGTCACCGGCTCCAGCACCAGCGCGCCGACCGTTTCGGGGCCTTCGCGCAAAATGACCTCCTCAATCGCGTTAGCGGCGGCAATGCCATAGCTCTCGGCGTCGGGATATTGGCTGCGATATTCCAGACAATGGGGCACCTCGACAAAGCCCGGCGTAAGCGGCCCGTATTGCGCGGCGCGCTGAGGTTGGCCCGACGTGCTGAGCGTGGTGATGGTGGTGCCGTGGTAATCGCGGTCGCGATAAAGGATCTTGAACTTCTTGCCACCGTATTTTTTATGCGCGATCTGGCGCACCAATTTATAAACCTTTTCATTGGCTTCCGAGCCGGAGTTCGAGTAATAAACCCGGCTCATTCCCGGCATTTTTTCGAGCAGTTTCTCGGCAAACAGCGAGCCGGGAATAGAGCCAGCAGTCCCGGCAAAATAGTTGAGCTTGACCAGTTGATCACGCACCGCATCGGCGATTTCAACGCGCCCATAACCCACATTAACCGTCCAGACCCCGCCCGAGACCGCATCCAGATATTTGTTGCCCTTGGCGTCCCAAACATGAATACCCTTACCCTCGACCATCACCATCGGGTCAACGTTTTCATATTTCTTGTGCTGGCTAAGATGGTGCCAGATATGAGCGCGGTCGGTCTCGACGATATGTTCGAGATCATTGGTGTAAAATCCAGATTCCATGAGGTGATTCCTTTTGAGCCACGGGGAGGTTAATCCGCCTGATTTAGGGTGCATGTCGCATTGCAACAGCTTGGGATTCCAAGGTTTTATCAAACCGGCCTATTGGAAGAGGATAGCCCGCTAAACCTTGAAATCCACAAGCCTGCTTGCAGCGCTTTATGTGATTAGTCTGGATCAGGCGGGCGCATCTGGATAGGTCCAGTTTTTGACGCAGATAAGGCCAAACCCAAGAACGCAATCTGCCACCCAACCTCACCTTGCCCCCGCACGGGGGAAAATGCTCTAATGCCAGCCAACAAAAAACAGATTCGAGCCGTCATGACCGCCAAAGACCTCCTCGCTGATGACCTCGGCCAGAGCACCTATACCGCCAGCGATATCGAGGTGCTCGAAGGGTTGGAGCCGGTGCGCAAACGGCCCGGCATGTATATCGGCGGCACCGATGAGCGCGCGCTGCATCACCTTGTGGCAGAGGTTCTTGATAACTCCATGGACGAGGCGGTTGCCGGGTTTGCCAACCGCATCGAGGTTGAGCTGCATGGCGACTTTTCGATCTCCATCAGCGATAACGGGCGCGGTATTCCGGTTGATCCCCACCCGAAATTTCCCGATAAATCGGCGCTTGAGGTGATTTTATGCACGCTGCATGCGGGCGGGAAATTCGGCGGCAAGGCTTACCAGACCAGCGGCGGTTTGCACGGGGTTGGCGCCTCGGTCGTTAACGCGCTGTCCGATCATATGCGGGTCGAGGTGGCGCGCGGCAAACGGCTTTATATGCAGGAGTTTTCGCGCGGGATTCCGCAGGGTAAAATTCAAAACCTTGGCCCGACCCAAAACCGTCGCGGCACCAAGGTCACGTTTCACGCCGATGCCGAGATTTTCGGCCACAATACCCGCTTCAAACCGGCGCGTTTGCTGAAAATGGTGCGCTCCAAGGCCTATTTGTTTTCCGGCGTTGAAATTCGCTGGAAATGTACGCCTGAAACGCTGGCTACGGGCGATGACACCCCGCTTACGGCCACTTTCCACTTCCCCGGCGGTCTTGCGGATTACCTGAAAGAACAGCTCATCGGCTCGGCCACATACTCCGACCAGCCCTTCGCTGGAAAAGTCCAGTTCGCCGAGAAATTCGGCGGTGACAAGGTGGGATTGGTGGAGTGGGCCATCAACTGGACCCCCTCGCGCGATGGGTTTTTGTACAGCTATTGCAACACCGTACCGACCCCCGAAGGCGGCACCCATGAGGCCGGTTTCTGGGCCGCAATCCTCAAAGGCATGCGCGCATATGGCGAGCTTGTGAGCAATCGCAAAGCCGCACAAATCAACCGCGACGACGTGATGGCGGGCGGTTGCGCCATGGTGTCGTGCTTTATTCGCGAGCCGGAATTTGTCGGCCAAACCAAGGACCGTCTGGCCACGGTCGAGGCGCAAAGGCTGGTTGAAAACTCGGTTCGCGACCATTTTGACAACTGGCTGGCCGCTGACACCAAGGCGGCGGGCGCGATCCTCGATTACCTCGTTCTGCGCTCCGAAGAGCGTCTTCGCCGCCGTGCAGAAAAGGAAACCCAGCGTAAAACCGCGACCAAAAAACTGCGCCTGCCCGGCAAGCTGACCGATTGTTCCGCAACCAATCGCAGCGGCACTGAGCTGTTCATTGTCGAGGGCGACAGCGCTGGCGGCTCGGCAAAAATGGCGCGGGATCGCAAGATACAAGCGCTGCTGCCTCTGCGGGGTAAAATCCTCAATGTGCTGGGGGCTGCCAGCAATAAAATGAACCAAAACAACGAGATAAGTGATTTATGCCAAGCGCTTGGCGTAAGCCTTGGCACCCGATTTAACGTCGCTGACCTGCGTTATGACAAGATTATCATCATGACTGACGCCGATGTTGATGGCGCGCATATCGCCAGCTTGCTGATGACGTTTTTCTTCACCCAGATGCGCCCGATGATTGATCAGGGCCACCTTTATCTGGCCTGCCCGCCGCTGTTTCGACTGACCCAAGGCTCCAAACGTGCCTATGCCACCGACGAGGCAGAGCGCGACCGCATCCTTAAAAAAGGTCTTGGCGGTAAAGGTAAAATCGACATTTCACGCTTTAAGGGTTTGGGTGAGATGGATGCGAGTGATCTGAAGGAAACCACCATGAATGTGGCGACGCGCAAGCTCATTCGCGTCTCTATTGACGACGACGAGCCGGGGGAGACCGCCGATCTGGTCGAGCGTCTGATGGGCAAAAAACCGGAAATGCGCTTTCAATATATTCAGGAAAACGCCAGATTTGTGGAGGAGCTGGATGTCTAAATCCAATCCCGAGGCCAACCAAAAAACTGCACTTGGCTATCGCGATGCCGGGGTCGATATCGACGCGGGCAATGCGCTGGTCGAGCGGATAAAGCCCGCCGCCAAATCGACGTCGCGCGCCGGGGTCATGGCCGGTTTGGGTGGCTTTGGCGCGCTGTTTGACCTCAAAGCGGCGGGGTTTAGCGACCCTATTTTGGTGGCCGCGACCGACGGGGTTGGCACCAAACTTAAAATCGCAATTGACACGGGGCTGCTGGATACGGTCGGCATTGATCTTGTCGCCATGTGCGTTAACGATTTGATCTGCCAAGGGGCGGAGCCGTTGTTTTTCCTTGATTATTTTGCGACCGGCAAGCTTGAAATCGACGAGGCCGCACGTGTGATCACAGGGATCGCTGCGGGATGTAAGCAAGCCGGTGCCGCCCTGATTGGCGGGGAAACCGCCGAAATGCCGGGCATGTATCACGGCGGCGACTTTGATCTCGCCGGTTTTGCCATTGGCGCGATGGAGCGCGGCACCTCCCTGCCCGATCAGGTGCAGGAGGGCGACGTTCTGCTTGGCATTGCCTCAAACGGCATCCATTCAAACGGTTATTCGCTGGTCAGAGCAATCGTTGCGCGCTCGGGTTTTGAGTGGTCCGCAGATTGCCCGTTTTCAACCGATCGGGGGACAAATGTCACGCTCGGTCAGGCGCTGCTGGCTCCCACCCGAATTTATGTGACTTCGGCCCTTGACGCCATTCGCCACGGCGGAGTTCACGCGCTGGCTCATATCACCGGCGGTGGCTTGACTGAAAACCTGCCGCGTGTGCTACCGCGCGGGCTGGGAGCGGCGATTGATCTTGACACATGGCCCCTACCCGAAGTGTTTGGCTGGCTGGCCCGACAAGGAGCGATGACCCAATCCGAAATGTTAAAAACTTTTAACGCCGGGATTGGCATGATCGCGGTTGTCGCCCCGGAAAATGCCGCCGAAATCAGCGAAATACTCCGCGCGCATGGCGAAAAAACCTTCACACTTGGAACCCTGATCAAGGGCGAGGGTGTAACTTATAAAGGCGCGCTCTTATGACCCCCTTGCGCGTTGCCATTCTGATTTCTGGCGGCGGCAGCAACATGCTCTCGCTGATCAACAGTATGGTTGAGGACCATCCCGCGCGTCCGGTTCTGGTTTTGGCCAGCACCCCTAATGCAGGCGGCCTTGAAAAGGCGCAACATTTTGAAATTACAACGGATTTTGTTAACTACCGCGATTTCATTGATCATCGGCAACTGTTTGAAACCAAGCTGACCCAAGCCTTGACCAAGGCCGCGCCCGACATTATCTGTCTGGCCGGTTTCATGCATATTCTAAGCGCAGAATTCGTTGATATATGGCATGGCCATATCCTCAATATCCATCCGTCACTGCTGCCGAAATATCGCGGTCTTGACACCCATAAGCGCGCGCTGGCGGCGGGTGACCATTTTCACGGCTGCACGGTTCATCAGGTCACCGGAAAACTTGATGACGGCCCGATTCTTGGCCAATCCACCGTGCCTATTAAACCGGACGACACCGAGGCTACGCTGGCTGCGCGGGTGCTTGCGGCCGAACATATTCTCTATCCCGAGGTGCTGCGCCGTTTTGCCAAAGGCGATCACACCCCTGTTATCTGGCCGTGAGCGAGCCTGTCTCGACCGTTCGAAATCTTGGTCCCGCCTCCGAAGGGCTGTTTGCGCGCGCAGGGATTACTTCAGCCGAGCAACTACGCGAGCTTGGCGCAGATGCCGCCTATCTGCGGGTTCTGGCGGCGGGAATTCGCCCGCATTTCATCGGCTATTACGCACTGGTCATGGGGCTGCAAGGCCGCCCGTGGAACGATTGTCAGGGGCAAGAAAAGACCGATCTGCGGGTGAAATTCGATCAACTCAAGGCAGAAATGACGCAAACTGAAAAAGGCCACCTCGAGATAGAGGCGGCCTTAGACAAAATCGGTGTGGTCAAGCGAAACCGCTAAACCGGCTTTAAATCAAACGCTTAGCCAACCAACTCAAGACCCGAGAAGAAATAGGCGATTTCTTCGGCAGCGGTCTCTGGCGCATCCGAACCATGAACAGAGTTTTCCCCCATCGACAACGCGTAATCCGCACGAATGGTTCCGGCAGCGGCGTCGGCTGGATTGGTCGCGCCCATGACTTCGCGGTTTTTGGCAATGGCGTCGTTGCCTTCCAGAACCTGCGCAATAATCGGCTCGGACGACATGAATTCGCATAATTCGTCATAAAACGGGCGCTCGGAATGGACGGCATAAAACACACCAGCCTGCGCTTTGGTCAGATGCAGGCGCTTGGAGGCGACAACGCGCAGGCCAGCGGCCTCGAACTTGGCGACGATTGCGCCGGTCAGGTTGCGTTTGGTGGCGTCGGGTTTGATGATCGAGAAAGTGCGTTGGAGGGCCATGGGCTGAGGTCTTTCATATCTGCGTTAAGGGCTGCTGCCCGACTGGAATTTGCGGCTGACTAGCATCTTGCATCTGGCTTGAAAAGGCGCGAATTTTTGGCCGATTGACAGCCCCCCCCGCTTCAGGGCAAATGCGCGCCATGTTACGCATCCAAGACATCAGTTTTTCGATCGAAGGCCGCCCGCTATTTGAGGGCGCTTCGGCGGTCATTCCAACCGGCCACAAGGTGGGATTCGTTGGGCGAAACGGCACGGGTAAAACCACGTTATTTCGCCTTATCACCGGGGAGTTATCGCTTGAAGGTGGTGCCATTTCCTCCACCAAAGGCGCGCGCATCGGCGGCGTGGCGCAGGAGGCTCCGGCCAGTGATCTGTCGTTGCTGGACACCGTTTTAGAGGCCGACACCGAGCGACTAGAGCTGATGGCCGAGGCCGAAACAGCCACGGACGGGGCCAGAATTGCCGAAATTCACGGGCGATTACAAGACATTGGCGCATGGTCGGCGGAATCTCGTGCGGCGATGATCCTGTCGGGGTTGGGGTTTGACGAGGTGGCACAAGCGCAGCCTTGCTCTGATTTTTCTGGCGGTTGGCGCATGCGCGTGGCCCTTGCGGGTGTGCTGTTTGCCGAGCCTGAGATCCTTCTGCTTGACGAGCCGACCAACTATCTTGATCTGGAGGGCACGATCTGGCTTGAGACCTATCTGGCCAAATATCCCCACACCGTGCTGGTGATCAGCCATGATCGCGAATTGCTCAACCGGTCGGTTAACGCGATCCTCCATCTTGAGAACCGAAAATTAACCCTTTGGACCGGCGGCTATGACCAGTTTGATCGTGGGCGGCGCGAAAAACTCGAACAGGCCACCGCCGCCAAACGCAAACAGGATGCGCGCCGCGACCATATGCAGGCCTATGTTGATAGGTTCCGCTATCAGGCCAGCAAAGCCAAACAGGCGCAATCCCGCCTGAAAATGATCGAGCGCATGGTGCCGATCGCGCTTGAGGAAGAACAGCGCATTGTCGCGTTTAATTTCCCCTCGCCAGAGGAGTTGTCACCGCCGATCGTCAAGCTTGATGACACGGTGGTCGGCTATGACGGCAAGGCAGTGCTGCGGGGGTTGAACCTGCGCATTGATCAGGATGATCGCATCGCGTTGCTTGGGGCCAATGGTCAGGGAAAATCCACCCTTTCCAAGCTGTTAGCGGGCAAACTTAAACCAATGGAGGGGCGAATTCACACCTCCTCCAAGCTGCGTGTCGGCTATTTTGCCCAGCATCAGGTCGATGAGTTGGAGCTTGACGAGACCCCGCTTCAGCACCTGCGCGCCTTGCGACCGCAGGAAACGCCGGGCCGTCTGCGCTCGCGTTTGGCGTCTGGTGGATTGGGGGCAGAGCAAGCCGAAACCGTGGTTCGCAAGCTCTCTGGCGGGCAGAAATCGCGCCTGTCGCTGCTGCTGGCAACCTTGGACGCACCGCATATTCTGATCCTCGATGAGCCAACCAACCACCTTGACATTCAAAGCCGCGAAGCGCTGGTCACAGCACTTAACGACTATCGCGGCGCGATAATTCTGGTTAGCCATGATCCCCATTTGGTGTCGTTGACGGCAGATCGGCTGTGGCTGGTAAAAGATGGAAAAGTCACGGTTTTTCGCGATGATATGGACGCCTATCGTAAGCTTCTTCTGGCTGAGAGAAGTGGCGCAAAAACCGCGGCTCCGGTCGAGAAAAAAGTTAAGCAGGCCAAACTAAAGCCAAAGAAAACGCGCCAATCTGCACCGCTGCAAGCCGAAGTTTCCAAATGTGAACAACGGGTTAGCAAGTTGGAGACCATGCGAACCACGCTTGATCGACGGCTCGCTGATCCCTCGCTTTACGAGGCCGCTAACACGCCCAAACTAGAGGCTTTGCAGAAAAAACATCTTGAGCTACAGGAAGGTCTGGCCCGCGCCGAGGCGATGTGGCTAACTGCGGTTGAAAAGCTCGATCAAGCCCGAGGAGCGTGATGCAAACCCAAGATGTGGCCAAGTTTATCTATCTGTCGCTGATACTATTGGTCATCGGCGGGTGGTTTTTTGCCCAGCGTCGCGACAGTCTGAACAAAACCCTGCAACAAATAATTTTATGGGTGTTTTTGTTCGCTGGAGTGATTCTTCTTTATAGCGTCAAAGATCAGCTGCGCATGCAGATCATGCCCAAGCAGGCGGTTCAGGTTTCGGGCAACCGGATCGCGATCTCCAGATCGGCTGACCGGCATTTTTACACGACCCTAATGATTAACAAAACGCCGGTTCAGTTTGTAATCGATACCGGCGCCACCGACATGGTTTTGTCGAAACGTGACGCACAACGCGTCGGCATCAACCTCGCCGATCTGGCCTATCTCGGCACCGCCCAAACCGCCAATGGCAGCGTGCGCACGGCGCGTATCAAGCTTGACGAAGTGGTGCTTGGCCCGTTTGTGGACCGCAATATCAGCGCTTGGGTCAATGACAGCCAGATGGGCGAGTCCTTGTTGGGCATGAGCTATTTGTCGCGGTTTTCCAACCTGCAAATCTCTGGCGATACGCTTTATCTGAGCCGATAAATCACGTATTCTGTGCGGCCTTTTCGGCCCAGTTTCCGCCTTCTTGAGACCAGTATTTGGCAGGAAATCCAGCGTCGGCGATCTGGCTCCACTGCTCTCTTGCCCGCGTAAGTGCAGTCTCGTCATTCCCGTCAAAAACGATGCAAATTCGTTTGTAATCAGGGACTTCATCAACAGTAATCTGCGCCATCGCGACCACGATCAAGATGTCAGCACCGTTGGACATCTGATCAGAACAGGTCAGCAAAATCGGTTGTGAGAGGTCATGATCGCCGCCGGATGTTCCATGCGCCAAAAATCCATCCTCTGCCCCCAACCACAAGTGATCATCAAGCTGGCCGAGTGCTTGTTCAGAGCCGACACGCACCACCACCTTCCAGCCCCTTGCACGAGATTTTTCCAGTAAATCGGGCAAGGTTTTTTCAAGCGGCGTGCGCGTCAGATGATAAAACAGGACCTCGGGCATCAGCTTTCAAAATTATCCGCGATCAAGCGGTTGAGCGCCATGACACCCCATCCGGTTGCCCCTTTTGGTGCCAGCATGCTGTTGGTTTTCAAGAGAGCGACGCCGGCAATATCCAGGTGAATCCACGGGGTATCTTCCTTAACAAACCGCTGCAAAAACTGCGCCGCAGTGATCGAGCCGGCCGCTCGTCCGCCCACGTTCTGCATGTCGGCAATTCGCGATTTGATCAGATCATCATAGGCCTTGCCAAGCGGCATACGCCAAGCCCCCTCGCCCTCCGCTTCGGCGGATTTTAAGAATGCGGCGCATAAATCGTCATTATTGGAGAAAACCCCGGCGTTTTCATGGCCAAGGCCGATTATGATTGCTCCCGTTAAGGTTGCAAGATTGATCATGCCGCAGGGGCTGAATTTCTCCTGTGTGTACCATAAAATATCCGCCAAAACGAGGCGGCCTTCGGCGTCGGTGTTAATAACTTCGATGGTGTCGCCCTTCATAGAGGTCACCACGTCGCCCGGTCGTTGCGCGCGGCCATCCGGCATGTTTTCAACCAAGCCAACCACCCCGACCACGTTGGCTTTTGCCCCACGCAGGGCAAGCGTGCGCATCACGCCCGAGACCACACCCGCACCGCCCATGTCCATGGTCATGTCTTCCATTCCAGCGCCGGGTTTGAGGGAAATACCGCCGGTATCAAACACCACGCCCTTGCCTACCAGCGCAAACGGAGCCTCGCTGCCGCCGCCTTTCCACTCCATTACCACAACTTTTGTCGGCGTTTCCGAGCCAATCCCCACGCCAAGCAAGGCCCGCATTCCAAGCGCTTCAAGCTCGGCTTCATCCAAGATCGTGACCTCAAGACCAAGCTCTTGCATCGCAGCAAGGCGCGCGGCAAAATCACTTGTTGTCAATATGTTAGCGGGTTCATTGACCAAATCTCGTGTGAAGAACACACCTTCGGCAATTGCCGTCAGGGGGCTGGCGGTTTGGGCGACAGCTTCTGGTTTGTTGACAATAAATCTCACAGGCCCGGCGGATTTTGTATCTTCAGTTTTGTGCTGGTTAAAACCATATCCACGCAACGCCAAGCCAAATGAAATCTCGGCAGCTTTGGGATTTCCCGCCGCCAGCACGGTGAGTTTTGCGGCACCCTGAAACTTTGCCATTGCCGCGCCAGCCTTGCGCGCGCTCTGAATATCCGGTCGTCGCGAGAGCTTCACCACTTGCACAGCATCCGCCGACAGGCCCGCCGGGAAGGCCAGAATATGGCTCGATCCTTCTGATGATTTAGAGAATTCCTCGCCCGCGGCCAGCCGTTTTATGGTCCCTTTGGTTAACGTGTTAATCTTTCGCGCCATCGCATCCATCGTACCGTCGCCATCAACGAGAATGGAGATTTTTCCCTCAGTTGTGGCAATTTTTTCCGGTTCAAATTCGTGAAATTCAATCTGCGCGGGTGACGTCATGATGTGGAAATCCCTATGTTTGGTTAATGCCTTGGTTAATGCTCGTGAAATACCTAGTGCTGCGATGCGCAAAAGGCCAGATATCTCTGTTGTCAAAACTAATAATGGGTTAATTTGGCTGGAAAACTCCAATCTGGGCGCTGTCGGACTTAAACTTGGCTAAAATCGATAGATATATTTTGTCTCAACTCATGGGACCGTTCGCCATATTTTCGCTGATTTTGATCGGTATTTACTGGGTTGCGCGCGCAATCGGTCTGTTTGACACGTTGATCGGCGACGGCCAATCGATCGGAGTTTTTGTTGGCATCATAACCTTGTTTTTGCCGCAAGTGGTGGCGATCGTGTTGCCGGTAGTTTCGTTTGCGGCGGCGATTTATGTCAGCAACAGGCTGCACTCTGAAAGCGAGATGGTGATTTTTCAAGCGGCCGGGTTTACGCCTTACCGGTTGGCACGCCCGTTTTTGGTGTTTGGCATTCTGGTCGCCATTCTGGCCAGCGCACTCAGTCATTATTTGGTTCCGGCCAGCATCACCCGCCTGGAGCTACGCCAGCGCGAGGTATCACAGGATGTGGCCACGCGGCTTATCGTTGGTGGGAAATTTGTTCATCCCTCTGCGGATGTGACATTTTTCGTGCGCAAGGTGAAAAAAGACGGCTCTTTGGTTGATATTTTTCTATTTGATCAACGCGCCGATCAACGAGATCTGACCTACACGGCCCATAAAGCGGTCCTGCTCAAATCCGACAACAAGGCCCGTTTGGTGATGTTTGACGGGTTGATCCAGACCTTTGACGCCAAGAACCTGCTGCTGACCAAGATCCAGTTTGATCAATTTGTGTTTGATATCGGCTCTTTGGCAACTGGCCCGGACGCGCGCACGCCAATAATGCGGGACTATTCGACGCTTGCCTCGCTATTTCCCACCCAAAAAATGCTAAAAGACACGTCTGCAACTGCCGCCAAATTCCGCCTTCAAGCCTTTTTACGACTTGAGCAACCGCTGCAATCATTGGTCTATCCACTGATCGCGATGGCAGTCTTGATGTTGGGAAATTTCAGCCGCTTCGGGGTGTTTCGGCAAATTTTGGGGGCCGTCGCGCTGGTCGTGCTTCTTAGCGTGATTGCCGTACCGCTGCGGGATGTGGCGGCAAACAGATCGGGGCTTCAATGGGTTGTGTTTATCCCTGATA
>CAYPUW010000040.1:0-11814 GCA_964413925.1 uncultured Rhodobacter sp.
CTTTGGCTTTCGCCAGAAATGCATCCAGACCACCGCGATGATCAACACTACGTAATGCAGCGGCGGAAATGCGGAATTTGAATGAACGCCCCAGCGCCTCAGACGCCAGCGTCACATCATTCAGGTTCGGCAAAAACCGGCGGCGAGTTCTATTTTTGGCGTGGCTGACATTGTTGCCAACCATCACACCTTTACCAGTCAGTTCACAACGGCGAGACATATCAGAAGTCCTTGAGCTTATACTTGCGCGCGCGGCACCACGCAGCGCTGCGGAATTTCGAGCCGTTTATTAGGCCGCCTACGCCGCGCGGTCAAGGGGAAGTTGCGATTGCAAATCAAACCGGACGACTATTTTTGTTTAAATTGCAAAAGAACCTGCGCCGCCGCATTTTCAGGGCTGATTTTTCCGGCCAAAACCTGATCTCTCAAGGGTTGTCGGACCTCATTTAATGACGTATTTTCAAAGAGTTGCGCGAGTACGCCCTCCTGAACTTCCGCCTCAAACCACCGCACCGCCTGATCTTGGCGCCGAGCCTGCCAAAACCCTTGCTCTCGCCGCCAATTTGCAAGGGCATTTATTTCACGCCAACATCGCTCCAACCCGTCACCAAGAACGGACGAAATAGGCAGGGCTTTGGGAAAATCTTCGGGGTCATTTGGCCGCGCTCGCAGCAACCGCAAAGCGCCGGAATAATCCGCACAGGTCCGCATCGCTGCCGGTTTCAAATCACCATCGGCCTTATTAATAAGGATCAAATCGGCTATTTCCATAATGCCGCGTTTTACGCCTTGCAACTCATCCCCACCCGCTGGGGCCAGAAGTAGCACGAAAATATCGACCATATCGGCGACCAGAATTTCGGACTGCCCCACCCCAACCGTCTCGATTAGAATCACATCAAAACCGGCGGCCTCACACAAATAAACCGCCTCGCGACTACGCCGCGCAACCCCGCCGAGCGCCGTCTGGTTGGGCGACGGGCGGATGAAAGCGTTTTTTTGCCGCGAGAGCCGCTCCATCCGGGTTTTATCCCCCAAAATCGAGCCGCCGCTGCGCGTTGACGACGGGTCCACCGCCAGAACCGCGACCTTCAAACCTTGGTCGATAAGCATCATGCCGAAACTCTCGATAAAGGTGGATTTACCAACGCCGGGGGTGCCAGAAAGCCCAACCCTTAGCGCCTGAAGAGGCGATGTTTCTCTAAGTTTATCCAGTAATTTCAACGCCTTGAGCCGATGATCAGGCCGCGTGCTTTCTACAAGCGTGATTGCGCGGGCCAACGCGCGACGTTGACCAGACAGGATATTTTGAGCGTCTTCGCTGAGTTGGGTCACGGGTCGTTTAGCGCCTTTTAAATCAGCACCTTGCAGAGCTTCACCTCGTTTGTGCCCGTAAATCAAGCGGCTTGTCCAGCCTGCAATGCCCAATTTCCAATCGGGAAAACACGCGATGGTTAGTACAGAGTGGTTACAAATAGATTAACTCGACCAGAAAAGAGTTAACGACGACATATTTCACGCGGTCGGTTCTTGATCAAAAAACCAACGAAATCTCAGGCGAATTTGATTGCAATCGCGCGCGCGCAGTTATTACTTATACGCATAAACTCGACACTGAAGAGAAGCGAAATGGTGCAGTCGGTTATTATTGTCGGAGCCGGAATTACTGGCGTTTCCACCGCCGAGTGGTTGCGAAGAGCGGGGGTTGCGGTAACCTTGGTGGACCGGATAAAACCCGGTGCGTCCGAACAGGCCTCTTATGGAAACGCCGGTCTTTTGGCGCGCTGCGCGGTGGTTCCGGTGTCGGAGCCGGGGTTGCTTGGCAAAGTGCCGAAAATGCTGCTGAGCAGTGATGCGCCGTTGTTTTTGCGGTGGCGTTACCTGCCACGCCTGCTGCCTTGGTTGCTACCGTTTTTGAAAAATGCGCGGCCAGAACGGATGGCCACCATAAGCCAAACCCTCGCGGTTCTGACCGGCGATAGCGTGGATCAGCATTTGGCGTTGGCGGCGGGGACTCCGGCAGAAAAATTCATTAAAACAGGTAATTACCTATTTTACTATCGCAATAAGGCGGCGTTTGAGCATGACAGTTTGGGCAACCAAACACGTCGCGACCTTGGCTTTGAGTTTGAGGAACTGGATCGGGCGGCATTGACACGCATCGATCCAGAGTTGAGCAATCGATACCAGTATGGGACCACGTTCCCCGATCATGGCTGGCTCAGTTCGCCCGCCGATTATGTGGCGGCATTGGCCGATTTCTTCACCAAATCCGGGGGTATTTTCGTGTCGGGAGAGGTCACGGAGATCGAAGGAAATTCGGTTCGCCTACAGAATGGCCAAAGCCTTCACGCCGACAAAATCGTGCTCGCCGCTGGTGCATGGTCGGCAAATCTGGCCAAGAAACTGGGACAGCGCCCGTTTTTAGAAAGCGAGCGCGGCTATCATCTTTTTTTGAAAAATCCCAATTATATGCCGTCAAACCCGTTCATGGTAACGGACGCAAAATTTGTGGTCACGCCTATGCGAGACGGGTTGCGTTGTGCCGGGATTGTCGAGTTCGCAGGTCTTAACGCCCCGGCCTCTGACGCCCCGATCAGGCTGTTGAAAAAGCGAATTCGCGAGGTTTACCCCGGCCTCACATGGCAATCGGAGGAAACATGGATGGGCCATCGCCCCTCGACCCCCGACAGCCTGCCGCATCTTGGGGCGATAAAAACCGCGCCAAACGTGATTTGCGCCTATGGCTCACAGCATCTGGGCATCACAATCGGGCCGCGTCTGGGGCGTATGGCCGCTGATATTGTGCTTGGGAAACGGGTCAATATGGATATCGGCGCGCTTGACCCGGATCGGTTTGCGTGACTGGAAATCAGGCGCGACTGTTCTTAGGTAAAGCGCGCAGCCATGATGGGAGAGCGCTTTGCCAATTGAGTTAACCAACAGTTACGCAGAGCTTCCCGAGAGGTTCTATGCGCCGGTTCAGGCGGCGGCTCTGCCCAAAACTCTGACCAAAACCAACCTGATAAAATTCAACGAACCGCTGGCAGCGCGCCTTGGTTTATCGGTGCCTGATCTAAGCAACCTTACGGGTATTGGCCTGCTCGCGGGCACCCGTTTTCCGCACGGCCTCGTCCCGGTGGCGATGGTTTATGCCGGGCATCAATTTGGCGGATGGGCACCTCGGTTGGGGGATGGGCGGGCGATGTTGTTGGGGGAGATTTCGGCACCGGATAGTGAGGTTTTTGACCTCCATCTGAAGGGCTCCGGCCCGACAGAATATTCCCGTAATGGCGATGGCAAGGCCACTCTGGGCGCGGTTTTGCGCGAATATCTGGTCAGCGAAGCCATGTTTGGCCTTGGAATTCCGACCACGCGCGCGCTGGCCGTGATTGCTACGGGCGAAGGTATCATGCGCGAAAAACCGCTGCCCGGTGCGGTTCTGGCGCGGGTCGCGCAGAGCCATATCAGGGTTGGAACTTTTCAGTATTTTTATGGTCAAAAGGATAGTGAAGCCCTTGAAATATTGATGAATTATGTGCTCAACCGACATTATCCCGAGGCATTGGAGGCCGACATTCCGGCGCTTGAGCTGCTGCGGGTAGTGGTGGCGCGGCAGGCGGATTTGGTCGCAAGCTGGATGCAAATGGGGTTCATTCACGGGGTCATGAACACCGATAATATGTCGATTGCGGGCGAGACTATCGACTATGGGCCGTGTGCGTTCATGGATGCGTATCACCCGGCGACGGTGTTCAGTTCGATCGACCAACAGGGGCGATATGCGTGGGCGAACCAACCGGCAATGGCGCATTGGAATTTGGCGCAGCTTGCGCAATCGTTGCTGCCCTTGATCGATACCGATCCAAAACAGGCGGCCAAGGCTGCCCAAGACGTGCTTGATCAATTTTCCGATCTGTTTCAGGCCGCTTATGAAAACCGGTTTTCCCAAAAGCTCGGGCTTGATGATTTTGCCGAGCACGACGGTGCCTTGCTGCAATCATTGATGGCGGAGATGCAGGAAGCCGGGGCTGACTTCACCCGATGTTTTCGCCTGTTAACCAAGGGCTTGCAGCAAGATGATTTGTCGGAAATCCGCGCGGTATTCGGCAATAGCCGGGAATTTGAGCATTGGCTGACCCGGTGGAAAAACCGGCTGCAGAGCGAAGATCCGGCGCTGGTTGCCGCGCGCATGAACGCAGCAAACCCGGTTTATATTGCGCGTAACCACCGGGTCGAACAGGCGATAGAGGCGGCTAATTCCGGGAATTTCGCGCTGTTTGAAACCTTGCTGAAAGTGGTGGAAAAACCGTTTGAGGAAAGGCCGGAATTTGCTGAGTATGAGCGGCCACCAAGCCCTGACGAGGTGGTTCACGAGACGTTTTGCGGCACCTGATGCGGCTCATGTTCAGATTGCGTTAACCAAGTCCATCACCTGCGCGGCGGTCAGATCAAGGCCCGTCTCTGACAGGTCGCTCACCAGCAGCGCGGCATTGGCGGGGTCTGTCTCTGGGTCGTTTTGCTTTGAATATCGGGGGTCGTAATGTTGCTCCATCAGCCCTTTGGCCAACGCTTCAAAAGAATTTTCGGCGGCGAGGTCGAGCCAGTTATCAATCTGGCTTACCGCATGAAGATGTCGTAACTTGTTGATTATAGCACCTAAATTATCAGTGTCGGCGATCAAATCGGCGTAGGCGCGCGTCAAATAGCGCGCACGTTCGTCCAGGGGCACCTCCAACGTCAAACGGGGCGCTGCCCGCATGGCTTTCCAGAGGCTGGGGGGGACGAAAATATCGCCGACCTTGCTTGATTCAGCCTCGATCAGCACCGGGCGCATGGGGTCAAGCGTGCTGATGATCTGCGCCAGCGCCCCCTCAAAGGCCTTTTGCGAAGGCTGACCACCGGCGCGCGCGCCAAAGAGCGAACCTCGATGATTGGCCAGCCCCTCAAGGTCGATAATCTGCCCGCCTTGCGCCGCAACACGGTGCAAAATCTCGGTCTTGGCGGTGCCGGTATTGCCGCCAAGCACCACCACGGGGGCGGGGAATTCGGTCTCATAAAGGCACTCGGCGACCAAGCGGCGATAGCTGCGATACCCGCCCGCCAACACATCTACCCGCCAGCCGATCTGTGCCAAAATACCCGCAAACGAGCCTGAACGCTGCCCGCCGCGCCAGCAATATACCAGCGGGCGATAGGAGCCGTCTTTGTCAGAAAGTGCGCCCTCCAGATGGGCGGCTGCATTTCGGGCCACTAATGCTGCGCCAAGTTTTCGGGCGCGAAAACGGCTTTCTTGCACGTAAATGGTGCCGACGCGCGCACGTTCTTCATCGCTTAGAACCGGCAGATTGATCGCGCCGGGGATATGATCAAGCGCGTATTCGGCGGGGCTGCGCACGTCGATAATCTGGTCAAACGGCAGATTGTTAATATCAGTAAGACTGGTGAGTTCGATGGCCATAGCGTTGTTTACGTTGAAATAGTTGGTGCGAAAGGACGGATTTTATCAGCCATGATCAACCACCTCGATCAAGGGCGCGCCACTTTTAATTTGCCCAATGATGGCCGCGCGCTGATAGCCCTGCTCATGGAACATGGACAAAACCCGCGCTGCACTATCCGCGGCCACGCTGACCAGCAAGCCGCCGGAGGTTTGGGGATCAAACAACAGGTTGCGATGCCACTCAGGCAACTCGGGCAAGGTCACGCCGGGACCATAGGTCTCGCGGTTGCGCGTGCCAGCGCCAGTGTTATTGCCCGCGCGCGCGAATGGCAGGGCCGATTGCAGCAGAGGGATTGCCGCAAGATCAAGCGAGGCGGCAAGGCCGGAGCCTTCGCAAATTTCGGTCAGATGACCAAGCAAACTGAACCCGGTCACGTCGGTCATGGCATGGACCGCAGGAATTTTTCCGAGATCGGCACCGATGGAGTTAAGCTGCGTGGTCGTGGCCAGCATCTCGGCGTAATCGCTCGGCGAAAGCTTACCTTGTTTGAACGCACTGCTGAGAATTCCAACGCCAAGCGCCTTGCCCAAAATCAGTACGTCACCATCTTTTGCGGCCGAATTGCGTTTGATGTGGTCGGGGTGAACAAGGCCGACAACGGCCAGACCATAGATCGGCTCGGGGCTGTCAATCGAGTGACCTCCGCCAACGATAATGCCCGCTTTCGCCGCCATATGCGCGCCACCAGCGAGAATTTGGCCGATAATCTCGGGGGAAAGTTTGCCGGTCGGCATGCCGGCAATCGCAAGCGCAAAAATCGGCGAGCCTCCGACGGCGTAAACGTCAGACAGCGCATTCGCCGCCGCAATCGCGCCGAAATCATGGGGGTCATCGACCACCGGCATGAAGAAATCAGTGGTCGCAACAACGGCTTTGTCGTCATCGATACGATAGACAATTGCGTCGTCTTTGGTCTCTAGCCCAACCAACATGGCGGGGTCAGATATCTGCGCAGGCACAGAGCTGAGGATCTTTTCCAGCAACGCTGGAGCAATCTTGCAGCCTCAACCACCGCCGTGGGCGAGTGCGGTCAAGCGGGTCTGGTCCATGTTTGCTCCTTTCTTGTTGCGGGTTTTTTGCTGCGGTTTTTTTGCTGCGGGTTTTTTGGATGTGTTCATGTGGGTTTAAGGGGAATGTTTTCGGCTTACCACCGGAAATCGCGCGCGGGTTCAATCTTTCTGTGCTGTACCAATATCGGGGCCATCAACCAGCAAGGAGATCTGGTCTACGAACCGTTCGTCATCGGTTAAGGCGCGCAAATCAAGCAGGATCGCCCCATTTTGAACGCGTCCAATCACCGGATATGGCAGGGCGCGCAGACGGGAAGCAAGGGCGCGCAAGGCGCGATCTTTGCCCTCAACAGGTGTAAGAGAAAGCGCAAAACTGTCCAGCAGATCGACCGGCAGAGCGCCGCTGCCGATTTGGCTTTGGCAGGGTACGATGTCAATACTCGTCATGTTTTTAAGGGCGCTGGCGAATTTCGGGGCCAGCCTCTTGGCCTGTTTCAAGATATCCGGCGCAGTCCTGCTAAGCAGAGCAAGCGTTGGCAACTGCTCGGCCAGTTTCTCGGGATGAGCATAAAGGCCAAGCACCGCTTCAAGGGCAGCAAGCGTGATCTTGTCAAGCCGCATCGCCCGTTTCATCGGATTCGCGGCAATGCGCGCGATCAGGTCGGCACGACCGGCGATGATGCCCGCTTGTGGGCCGCCAAGCAGCTTGTCGCCGGAAAATGTCACCAGATCGGCACCCGATTGCAGGGTCTCGCGCACGGTGGTTTGGCGCGGCAACCCGAACCGCGTCAGATCAATCAAAGCGCCGCTGCCAAGGTCAACCACAAACGGCAAATCTCGGGCGTGAGCCAAGCTGGCCAAGTCGCGCTCGGGGACGGATTTGGTAAAGCCCTCCACTTGGTAATTGCTGGTATGGACCTTGAGCAACATGGCAGTTTCAGGGCCAATCATCGCCTCAAAATCGCGCATATGAGTGCGGTTGGTGGTGCCGGTCTCGGCCAGTTTGCAGCCTGCGCGAGCCATGATATCGGGCATGCGAAACGCGCCGCCGATCTCGATCAATTCACCACGCGACACGATCACCTGCCGGCCAAGCGCCAGTGTATTAAGGGTAATCATCACGGCAGCGGCGTTGTTATTAACCACGATTGCGGCTTCGGCTCCGGTGAGATGGGTGATCCAGCGCGCCACATGGTCGTCGCGCTGCCCCCGCTGGCCAGAGGCAAGATCATACTCCAGATTGACCGCGCCCGCCACCCGCACCATCGCCTCTATCGCCACATCTGGTAGGGGTGCGCGGCCTAGATTGGTGTGCAAAATCGTGCCGGTGAGGTTGAAAACCGGCCTGATACTTGGGGTGCTGATCAGGGCGAGATCGCGCCTCACCGCCGCCGCGATCTGCTCTGGCTGCAAGTCCGGCGCGGAGATTTCGCGCAGCTTGGCCAAGACCCCGCGCAGGGCATCGCGGCTTGCGGTTCGGCCAAAACTGGCAATCAGCGCCGCGAAACACTCATCGCGAAGCAGTTCGTCCACGGAGGGGATGCGGGCGCGTTTGGGTAGGGGTAAAGATGACAACTCGGGGCTTCCTCGTCTTTTGAGGATACTTTATGCACTATGGCAGCGGACGCAACACGGGAAAAATCAAATGGCTTTCGTCATCGGCACTGCGGGCCATATCGACCACGGCAAAACCGCGCTGGTGCGTCGTCTTACCGGGCAGGATACCGACAAATTGCCCGAAGAAAAGGTGCGCGGGATTTCGATTGATCTTGGGTTTGCACATTTTGACCTTGGCCTTGGCGCGCTGGTTGGGCTGGTCGATGTGCCCGGACATGAGCGGTTTATTCGCAACATGGTGGCCGGGGTTCATGGGCTTGATCTGGTGCTGTTCGTGATCGCGGCCGACGATGGTGTGATGCCCCAATCCGAGGAGCATCTGGCGATTTTGACGGCTTTGGACGTTGAGAATGTCATCTTTGTCGTGACCAAAATCGACCGGGTTAATGCGGCAAGGCTGTGTGATCTGAAAGAGGAGATCGAAATTTTCCTTGACGGCTCGCGGCTGACAGATGCGCCAATTGTCGAGGTTTCAAACGCGACCGGCACCGGGATTGAAGCGTTGAAATCATGCATAGCGAAGCGACTGACCGACCGGCAGACGCGACCCGTCGAGGGACTGTTTCGCATGCCGATTGACCGGGTTTTTTCGGTTCACGGACGTGGCGTGGTGGTGACCGGCACGGTTGTGTCGGGCCAAATTTACCTCGGTGACGAGCTGGCAATCGCGCCTGATACTGGCCGGTTCCGGGTGCGCGGATTGCAACAACACGGGCGTGATGTCGCAAGTGGGCGCGCGGGCGAGCGGCTGGCGATCAACCTGAGCGGGGGCGCGTATCGACAGCTCTGTCGCGGAGACGTGGCCGTCGCGCCAAAGCTTGACCGCGCCACAGATCGGTTTGACGCGCATATCTCGGTGAGCGCGTTGATCGCGGGCGATGCCGAGCGTGGTTTGCGGCATGGACAGCGCGTGCGCTTGCATCTTGGCACTGCCGAAAGGCGGGGAACGGTGGCACTGCTTGGCACGCAGAAAATTCTCGATCAGGGGACCGACGGATTTGCACAAATCCACCTGCTGGAACCGCTGCATACCCTGATGGGGGATCGGTTTATTTTGCGCGACGAACAGGGCAAACACACGCTTGGCGGGGGCCGTGTTCTTGATCCGTTAGGGCAAAAAACCGGGCGCGGCTCAGCTGCGCGTGCGGGGCAGTTGACGGCGGTTTTGGCTGCGGATTATGCGCTGGCGGCTGGGTTTATGATTGCGCAGCGCCGGGGGCTTGCGATTGACGTCTCGGAGTTGGAATTTCGCCTGAACCTTCAACCGGAGGTACGAAAAATCATGGTTAACTCCGTTGAAGAATTGGTGGAGTTAACAGCAGGCTCGACAGTCTGGATTACAACTATTTTGCAACTTAGTACGTTGATTAAAAAGATTAAAGCGGTCCTAGCCATAACCCATATGCGGCACCCATCACGCGACGGTCTTGGCCTTGATGCGCTGCATCTGCAAGCTGCACCAAGGCTCAGCCCGGCGATTTTTGCGGCGGTTTGCGCGCACGCAATTACCAAGGGAGAGTTTTGGTCGAATGAGGGGTTTTTGGCGCTTAACACACATAAGGCCGCGCTGAACCAACGGCTGCAAACGGCGGCACAACAGCTGTTGTCAACGCTTAACGCCACCCCGTTTTCGCCCCCTTTACAAGGTCAACTCAGCGCGGATGATAAAACCGTGATTGCCTATCTTGAGCGCAAAAAATCCATTGTCAGGGTCACGGCAAACATGTTTTTTACGGCAGAGGCCTATGCACAAGCGATCGAGAAACTGACGCTGCATCTTGCCGATAATCACCAGATCAGCGCGGCGGAATTTCGCGATATTTTGGGGACTAGCCGAAAATATGCGCTTGGTCTGCTCGAAAGCTTTGACAAATCCGGTCGCACGATTAGGGTCGACGACCAACGCGTTCGTGGCCATTTGGGCGGCGATAAATCAGACATGTAACGTCATCAGGAGAAGCGAGGTGCCCGGTGGCGCCGCCGGTCTTCAAAACCGGTTTGAGGCGAGATATTCGTCTCTGGAGGGTTCGACTCCCTCCTTCTCCGCCAATCATCTTGATTAAATCTTTGTCATTCAATGGGTTATGAGTGGCGGATGTCAGGCTGTCCCCCATTCAATCCCCCAAATGAAATTCACATGATTTCTGGTTTGTCGGTCGCGCTCATTGATGAAAGGATGTTGTTGCCCGCGATTTCAAAGGTCCAGAAAATCAAACGGCCCTTGTTTTGAATATTCGTCCAGCCCGGCCTCGCGCGGCTTTCCGAACCCTCGATCAAGTATGGCACAGGCCGCAGAGATGCGGGCGCTGTCCGATTGTCCATTTGTGGCGACTTCGACCAGTGTTTGAAATGCAATATCGGTATGCTCGCGGGCAATTTCAGACAGGCGGGCCTTTTGCTCTACCGTTGCCCGGTTGGCGGTTCCAGAGGGCCGTCCCGCACCTTTTCTACTTCCACCACGCTTTTTCATTTTGATTTCCCTTTGATATTTCGCGCAAGTCTAACACCGATAGTCTTGAGTTTTGACCCCGTCATAAACGCTCGTTGCATTTCCGCACAAGCCCGCCCCCTGCGCATAGTTTTGCCGTAGGATATGGTTAGATGTATATATGGCCGGGTTTTCCGACACGGTAGAGGGCGGTTTTTGGGCAAAAGCGGTGGTATTTTCCGACATTTGAATTGGCAAAGGTTGGATTTTTCTACACCCCGTGTTGGATTTTCCTGCCAAAGAATGTCGGGTTTTCCTACGGGGCTTTTGTTTTCGCCACTTCATAAAATCCTTAGTCGCAGGCAATCCATTCAACGCTTCCCCTGTTAAAGCAAAGGTCGCGGCCTGACCTATGCCTTCAGGTCCAAGACAATGCCCGCGCGTCTGAACAAGAAAACCGCGCTCGATCAAATCCCTGAAATACCCGGCCATTGTTGCCGCCGTTGTATCGCCGCTTCATTTCGATATAGAGCACCCTTGGCCCCGGTTTCATGGTCGCCCATGCCTCGGACGCTTGCAACCATTCAGGAAGCTGGACATGCTGCCCAGCCCCCTTTTTGTGATATTTGTACGCCTTAGCCATGATTGCACCAACCATAGCAAAGTGATGCAACCAATCGCGCGTGGTGGGCGGAAAGGCCAAACTGGTTTTGAATGCGCCGCGTTTGAGTTTCGCGCGGTGCTGGGCGGTTGATGCGCTTATCCATTGCGACCACCCCGCGCCGTATCCGGCAAGGTTGCCAATTCAGGTGGAATGTCGCGGTTTAAGCCTGTCCAGAGGCGGATCAGCGCCGCGCGGGTCGCGCGGATAGCCCAGCGCCCGCCAACGGGCTCCGGCCAGTTTGTCTTGGCGTTGCAATATCCATTGGATGCCGTCTTTGCAGAGAATGACCCGCAATCCATCTTTGCGGAAAGCTTCACACTGATAGCGGTCAGATTGTTCGCGGTGGTCAATCAGCAAGGTCATTGCGCACCACCTTCCAGCCGCGTAACCTTGCTGCGCAGAACATAACGCGCGTGCGCCCCCGGAAATGGCCCTTTGTGGTTCTCGTGGATGGTCTCGATTTCCAATCCCAATTCCTTGAGATTGAATTTGTACCCGGACCACCGGGGGCCGGGGTGGTCAATCGGGGTGCAACCCAGGGGAATCGACTGAATATTATTGTCTGATAATTTTTTCGAGATAATCATCATC
>CAYPUW010000041.1:0-11612 GCA_964413925.1 uncultured Rhodobacter sp.
TTCCCGGACGACCCGAACTTGAAAGCGCTCTACCACAAGGCCGAAGAGCTCGGCACACCCATTTCCACCAGCTTTTGTTCAATCCGTGGCACATCCTCGGGATTGTTCAACTCCCAAAACGCCCGACCCTTGCCGTCAACCTCGACACATTGCACCGGCCAACCGTTCTCCATAAATCGAAGCTGCTCCAGCCCCTCGAACGTTTCCAGCGGACCCGCTTGCCAGCCAAGATAGGCGTCAAGCGCCGCCGGTCGATAGGCGTAAACGCCCACATGATGAAACACCGGAACCTGCTCGCTTGCCTCAAAATCGCGCCCCGTAAACGGGATCACTTCCTTGCTGAAATAAAGCGCACGACCCGAGCGATCAAACACCGCCGTGGTGCCGCCGACACGGTCATTGCGACGATCCTCGCGAAAGCCCGCAAGTGCTTCGACATCACAGCGAAGCACCGGCGTTGCCACCTGAACTTCGGGGTTTTCTTGCATCGCACCCACCAAATCCTCGACAAACCAATGCGGCGTCAGGGGTGCATCGCCTTGCAGATTAACCACGATATCATAAGGCTGCCCCAGCCGCGAAAGCGCATCGGCACAGCGTTCGGTCCCATTGCCGCACTGTTCAGACGTCATGATAACATCGGCTCCGAAGTCTTTGGAAGCGTTGTATATTCTCTCATCATCCGTGGCGACCACGACCCTATCAATACCGGCAACACTAACGGCAGCCTCCCAGCTTCGACGGATCAAAGTCTTGGCCTCGCCACTCGCCCCCCGAAGCGCCACCAACGGCTTGCCAGGGTAACGACTGGAGGCATAGCGCGCGGGGATAACGATCAGAACGCTCATTCCTTAAGGTGCCTTCAAGTCAACGCCGGGCGCGTAGGCGATGAAAAACGGATTGGCATAATCTGGCTTGCCATAAGCCAGCGCGGTGTGGTCGTCAAAACGAACCACCTGCCCACCTGCGCCCGACAAAACTGCATGACCCGCCGCCGTGTCCCACTCCATTGTGCGACCAAGTCGCGGGTAAAGATCAGCCTCGCCTGTGGCCACAAGACAGAACTTCAATGACGAGCCGGCGCTGGCACTGTCCTTAACCGCATATTTGCCGATATAGTCGTCAGTCGCCTGATCGCGATGCGATTTCGATGCAACAACAACCAGCGCATCATTATCAGGCACCGCAACAGAGATCGGCCGCGTCGGCCCGACCACACTCACCTCATGCGCGCCCATCTCCTCAACCGATCGCCCGTCAGCATCGGTATAAAACAGCCGCTTCCTCGCAGGCGCGTAAACCACACCGCGAATAGGCACACCGTCTTTGACGTAAGCGATATTGACGGTAAAATCGCCGCGCCGCTTGATAAACTCTTTGGTGCCATCCAGCGGATCAACGATGATAAATGTGTCGCCGCGCACCTGATGCGTGTCCGATTGCTCCTCCGTCACCAGCACGATATCGGGAAACTCCGCCCGAATACCGGCCGAGATCAGCACATCCGCCGCCTCGTCAGCCGCCGTGACCGGGCTGTCGTCGGATTTGGAGCGGATATCGAAATCGTCGCTCTCATAGACCTGCATGATCTTGGCACCTGCTTGCAAAGCCAGCGCGCGAAACACCTCTGTCATGTGGCTAAAGTCCAACTCCACCCCTCCCGAAACCGTGAATACCGGCCCTATCGCCGAATTCTTGATATATTTTTCTATCGCTCTTATGATGCGGGCTTAATCGAACAGCAAGGTTTCAGACAATAAAATCAAGCGAAACCGATCCAGACCGGCCTTCATTCGGCCAAAACCACTACAGGCAGGTGCTATGCTTCAGTACGAGAACCAGAATTCCGGCATTTGGGCGTTTGTGCGCATTTCCGACCTGCTTTATCATACAACCGTGCGGGTGGTGCGCAAAACCAATCGAAATGCGCTGACCGGGCTGGTACAAAATATCCTGCAATCGGCGGTGATGATCGCGGTATTTTACCTGATGTTCGCGTTTTTCGGCCTTCGCGGCAGTGCGCTGCGCGGAGACTTTCTGATTTACCTCATGACCGGAATTTTCCTGTTTTTGACCCACACCAAGACCATGGGCGCGGTTGTCGGCTCTGAAGGGCCAGCCTCGGCGATCATGAAACACGCGCCCATGACCACTTTCGTCAGCATCATGTCGGCGGCGTTTGCGGCGCTTTATCTGCAAATCCTGTCGCTTGGTGTGATTTTGTTTGTGTTTGACGTGGCCATAAGGCCGGTTGTGATCGAAGACCCTGCCGGGGTGTTCGTGGCCTTCATTATGGCGTGGTTCAGCGGAATTGCCATCGGACTTATATTTCTGTCGATCAAGCCGTTCGCGCCAAATATCTCTTCGGTCGGGGTGATGATCTATTCGCGCGCCAATATGATCTTTAGCGGCAAGATGTTTGTTGCCAATCAGTTGCCCGCCTATATGCTGCCCTATTTCACCTGGAATCCGTTGTTTCATACCATTGATCAGGCGCGTGGTGCGGCGTTCATCAATTACACGCCACACGTGACTTCGATGATGTATCCTGTATACTTTAGCGTGACGTTATTGGTGCTTGGCATGATGGCCGAGTTTCTTGCTCGTAAGCACGCCTCGGCCAGTGGAGAAGGAATGAAGTAGCCTGCCAACATTAACGAAGGATGCCAACATGTTGTTTTGTAAATCATTTATACCCACTGCAACCCTATTTATTGCCAGCTTTGTCGCCGCACCAGCCACGGCGCAAATCGCGCTTGGCATGTATGACGTTGCCAATGTTGCCAGCAATGATGTGCTGAATATCCGCCAACAAGCCAAAGCCAATAGCACCAAAATCGGCGCATTACCGTTTGATCTGACCGAGATCGAGGTTATCGCCGCGTCAAGCAATGGCAAATGGGGTCTGGTCAACTATCAAGGCGTGATCGGCTGGGTCTCCACTAGATACTTACAGCCAAGCGCCGTCATCATCGCCGACTTGCCCGCAGGCTTGGAGTGCAGCGGAACCGAGCCTTTTTGGTCGCTCTCGTTCCTGTCCGATGGCAGCGCGGTCGGCGACTGGACCCCACTGGGCTTGGCCAACGCTCAACAAAGCTTTTACAACGGCTACTGGTCCGACACGGCCATGAACCGACCTGACCAATCCTACGCATTCACCCTGCAAAACGAGAGCACAACCTCCGGCGTTCGCGCCTCCGGCATCATCAGACAAGCCAGTTGCAATGACGGTATGTCCGATCAAACCTATGGTTACGCCATTGATGTGTTGCTCAGCGGACAGGGGCAAACTTATGTGACGGGTTGTTGCTCGATGGCCTCTAATTAGGGGCAAAAACCGGCCAGACTCGCGCCTAACAGCCAAACTGTTGCAAATTCGTCGGTTTTATCCTCAAAAACCTGCGCTTTAGGACATGCTGCCGCTTGCAGGGTTTCCCACACGAACCTATATACCGCTCAAATCATGGTCGGAACCGATCGGGTCCGGCCACTTGGGATAAGATGGCGGGGGCCGATTACGGGCCCGTCATTTGCAAATCGCCTCTAAGAAAGGACTTTAGGAATGGCTAAGGTAATCGGTATTGACCTCGGAACAACGAACTCTTGCGTCGCAATCATGGACGGATCGCAACCGAAGGTCGTAGAAAACTCGGAAGGTGCGCGCACCACTCCGTCAATCGTCGGCTTCAAGGATGACGAGCGTCTGGTCGGTCAGGCCGCCAAACGTCAGGCTGTCACCAACCCGACCAACACCCTGTTTGCGGTCAAACGCCTGATCGGGCGGCGCTATAACGACCCAACCGTAACCAAAGACAAGGACATGGTGCCGTTTAACATCGTTGCTGGCAAAAACGGCGATGCGTGGCTGGAGGTGATGGACGAGAAATATTCACCCTCGCAGGTTTCCGCCTTTATTCTCGGCAAAATGAAAGAAACCGCCGAGAGCTATCTTGGCGAGACCGTCACCGAGGCCGTGATCACCGTTCCCGCCTATTTCAACGACGCCCAGCGCCAAGCCACCAAAGACGCCGGTAAAATCGCCGGTCTTGATGTGCTGCGCATCATCAACGAGCCGACTGCGGCCGCGCTCGCCTATGGTCTGGACAAAGAAGGCGGCAAAACCATCGTGGTTTATGACCTTGGCGGCGGCACGTTTGATGTTTCGACGCTGGAAATCGACGACGGCCTGTTCGAGGTTAAATCCACCAATGGCGACACCTTCCTTGGCGGCGAAGATTTCGACATGCGCATCGTTGAATATCTTGCAGCCGAGTTCAAAAAGGAAAACGGCGTTGACCTGACCAAAGACAAAATGGCCCTGCAACGGCTGAAAGAAGCCGCTGAAAAGGCCAAGATCGAACTCTCGACCGCCTCGCAAACCGAGATCAACCAACCGTTCATCTCGATGGACCCCAACGGTGGCCAACCTTTGCACCTCGTGCTGAAACTGACCCGCGCCAAGCTGGAAAGTCTGGTTGCCGATCTGATCAAGCGCACCATGAAACCTTGTCAGGCCGCATTGAAAGACGCCGGTCTTTCCAAAGGCGACATCGACGAGATCGTGCTGGTTGGCGGCATGTCCCGCATGCCCAAAGTGATCGAGGAAGTGACCAAATTCTTCGGCAAGGAACCCCATAAAGGTGTGAACCCCGACGAAGTGGTTGCCCTTGGTGCCGCTATTCAGGCCGGAGTTTTGCAAGGCGACGTTAAGGACGTGGTGCTGCTTGATGTGACCCCGCTCAGCCTCGGGATTGAAACCCTTGGCGGTGTGTTCACCCGCCTGATCGACCGCAATACCACGATCCCCACCAAGAAATCACAAGTGTTCTCGACCGCCGAAGATAACCAAAATGCGGTCACCATCCGCTGTTTTCAGGGTGAACGTGAAATGGCCGCTGACAACAAAATGTTAGGTCAGTTCAACTTGGAGGAAATCCCGCCAGCCCCGCGTGGTCTGCCGCAGATCGAGGTTACCTTTGACATCGACGCCAACGGCATCGTTTCTGTTTCTGCCAAAGACAAAGGCACCAACAAGGAACAGAAAATCACCATTCAGGCCAGCGGTGGTCTGTCTGACGATGATATCGAGGCGATGGTCAAAGACGCCGAGGAAAACGCCGAGGCCGATAAAGATCGCCGCGAATTGGTAGAGGCCAAGAACCAAGCCGAAAGCCTGATCCACAGCACCAAGAAATCGGTGGATGATCATGGCGACAAGGTTGACGCCTCGACTATCGAAGTGATCGAATTGGCCACCAAGGTTCTGGAAGAAGCGCTGGAATCAGAGGATGCGGGGAAAATCAAATCCCTCAGCCAGGATCTGACAGAGGCCGCAATGAAACTTGGCGAAGCAATTTATCAGGCCCAAGCCGAAACCGCACAGGAAGAAAGCGAAGTTGACGACGGCCCAAGTGCTGTTGACGAAGACATCGTTGACGCCGATTTTGAAGACCTTGGCGACGACGGCAACCGCCGCTCCTAACGGTCTTAAACATTGAAAACACCGCCGTCGGCCCTTTTAAACAGGGTCGACGTCCGGTCATGGTAAGGTCAGTCTAGATGTCCAAACGCGATTTTTATGAGGTTCTGGGGGTGTCCAAAGGGGCCTCCGAAGCAGAGCTGAAAAAAGCCTATCGCAAAAAGGCAATGGAGTTGCACCCAGACCGCAACCAAGACAACCCCGGAGCCGAAGCCAAGTTCAAAGATGTGAATGAGGCTTATGACGTTCTGAAAGACGACAACAAAAAAGCCGCCTATGACCGCTATGGCCACGCAGCCTTTGAAGGCGGCGGGGCTGGTCCCGGTTTTGGGCAAGGCGGCGGGCAAGGCGGCGATTTCTCATCGGCATTTTCCGACGTGTTTGAAGATTTGTTCGGCGATTTCATGGGCGGCGGACGTCCGGGCGGCCAACGCGCAACCCGTGGCTCGGACCTGCGCTATAATTTACGCATCTCGCTTGAAGACGCATTTTCGGGCAAACACCGCACCATCTCGGTTCAAAGCTCGGTCGCATGCGACAGTTGCAATGGCACAGGGGCCGAAGGCGGGGCCGAACCCTCCAACTGCCCGACCTGCTCTGGCATGGGCAAAGTCCGCGCGCAGCAAGGCTTTTTCACCGTTGAGCGCACCTGCCCGACCTGTTCGGGTCGCGGCCAAATTATCAACAACCCGTGCAAATCCTGTGCAGGTGCTGGCCGCAAACAAAAAGACCGCTCGCTTTCGGTCAACATTCCCGCCGGTGTCGAAACCGGCACCCGCATCCGCTTGTCAGGCGAGGGCGAGGCCGGATTGCGCGGCGGTCCATCAGGCGATCTTTATATTTTCATCGAAGTCATGGATCACCAGATTTTCGAGCGTGATTCCCAAAACCTGTTCTGCCGAATTCCGGTCTCCTTCGCCACCGCAGCCCTTGGCGGCGAGATCGAAGCGCCGACCATTGACGGTGGTCGCAGCCGCGTGAAAATCCCCGCAGGCAGTCAAACCGGCAAACAAATGCGCCTGCGCGGCAAGGGCATGCCCGCCTTGCGCGGCGGCCCGTCAGGCGATCTTTATATCGAGTTGGCGATTGAAACGCCGGTGAACCTGACCGCCAAGCAAAAAGAGTTGCTGACGGAGTTTGATGAACTAGGTGCAGATAACAACCCGCAAGGATTAAATTTCTTTAGCAAAGTCAAGACGTTCTGGGACAGCATGAAAGGATAACGTGAAGTTATCCTCCCAAACGTTTCTCCAAGAATTCCTTAACCTCACCAAGCTTTGGGATTGCCTCGGCAGTCCCTTGTCGCGTGACCTGAATGGCCGCAGCCGCAGCCGCAAAGGTCATCGCCCCCTTCACGTCAATCCCCGCGTCAATCCCGGCCACGAAAAACCCCAAATAGGTATCACCTGCCCCCGTGGTATCCACCGGCTGAACATCAAACGCGGCCACTGAAATATCCTTGTCACCGGCATGATACTGCGCACCATCCGCGCCCTTGGTTATCAGAATTTCAGCAACGGGCAATTTATCAGGCCGAACCCCCAGCGCCTTTGAAAGCTGCGCCGCCTCGACCTCGTTTACCACCAGCAAATCAACAAACGGCAACACAGCCGCCGCGCGCTCCGCGTCAAAAGGAGCCGCCGAATAAATCACCCGCATCCCTTTTTGCCGCGCCAACTCAGCCGTGAACCGCACGAGATTGGTTTCGTTTTGCAACACACAAACATCATCCTTGCGCGCAATTTCCAACGCCGCCCTGATCCGCCCCTCGTCTTGCGCCACATTGGCGGAGCTGAATATCACAATTGAGTTTTCACCCTGCCGATCCACATTGATAATCGCATGTCCGGTTGGCATCTCCAGCACGGCAACATGTTCCACATCGACCCCGATCTCACCCAGACGATCGCGCGCCCATATGCCATCCGTGCCAATCGCGCCAATATGCATGACCTTCGCGCCACCAAAAACCGCCGCAATCGACTGGTTCGCGCCCTTGCCACCAAGGCCGACAGTGAAATCATCCGCAGCTAAGGTCTCTCCCGGCGATGGGAGGTGATCCAGATCGTAAAAATAGTCGGCATTGATCGACCCAAGATTAAAAATCGCCATCACGCCACCTTGCAAGCAGCCATCACCGCCATGTGCAGAATATCGGTTTCGGTCGAATTGCTGCTGCAAAGCTGCACCGACTTTTCAATCCCGGCAAGAATCGGCCCGATCACCGTTGCCCCACCCATCTCCTGCAACAGCTTGACCGAGATTGAGGCCGAGTGTCGCGCAGGAACCACCAGCACGTTGGCCGGGCCAGTTAATTTGCAAAACGGATATTGGGCCATAACGTCGGTATTAAGCGCAACATCGGCCGTCATCTCGCCGTCAAACTCAAAATCCACACCGCGCCGCTCCAGAACTTCGCAGGCCACATGCATCTTTTCGGCGCGCTCAGATACCGGATAGCCAAAGTTGGAGAAGCTGACGAAAGCAACCCGAGGCTCCAGCCCCAGACTGCGCGCAACATGGGCCGCTCGCTCGGCAATATCGGCCAAATCCTCTTCCTCGGGCCACTCATGGACCAACGTGTCGGCCAGCAAGACCATACGTCCGCGCAACAAAACCGCCGTAACGCCGACCGCGCCATCCGACGCAGTGGCATCAATAACATGGTTCAAAAGCTGCAACACCAGCGCCGATTTTCGCGTCGCCCCCGTGACCATTCCGTCGCCATGGCCATGCGCAACCATCAGCGCCGCGAACACATGTCGGTCGCGCGAAGCTAGCCGATGGCAATCGGCCATATCATAACCTTTGCGCTGTAAGCGTTTGTAAAGATGAACTTTATATTCTTCAAGATGTGGCGAGTTTGCCGCATTTATAACCTCTAGCTCATCGTAAGCATCGCCAAGCCCCGCCTCCTCCAGCCGCTTTTTGACGCGGGCCTCACGATCAATAACCACAGCCTGACCAAGCCCCGAGCGCACATAGGAAACCGCCGCGCGCAAAACGCGAATGTCATCGCCCTCAGCAAAAACCATCCGCGCCTGGGCATGTCTTGCACGCACATAAAGCGACTGCAAAATCAACGCGGTGGGATCAAGCCGCGCTTTCAGCGACAGAGTATAGGCGTCCATATCAATGATTGGTCGTCGCGCTACGCCCGTGTCCATCCCCGCCTTGGCTACCGCTGGCGGGATCAAATATATCAAGCGCGGGTCAAACGGCGTCGGCAAAATATAATCGCGCCCGAACGACATTTTCGTCCCATAAGCCAGCGCAACCTCATCAGGCACATCTTGGCGCGCCAGCTCGGCCAACGCATGGGCGCAAGCCAGTTTCATTTCATCGTTAATGGCGCGTGCATGAATATCCAAAGCACCGCGAAAAAGATAAGGAAAGCCTAATACGTTGTTAACCTGATTGGGATAATCTGATCGCCCCGTGGCCACGATTGCATCTTCGCGAACCGCATGAGCCTCCTCCGGAGTAATCTCTGGATCGGGGTTGGCCATGGCGAAAATAACCGGGTCAGGAGCCATTGATGCGATCATTTCGGCAGTCACCGCACCCTTGGCCGACACACCGAGAAATACGTCCGCGTCCTTAATCGCATCCGCCAACGAGCGCGCCTTGGTCTTGGCCGCATGTGCCGATTTCCACTGGTTCATTCCAGCGCTACGCCCTTGATAAATAACGCCTTTTGTGTCGCACACGATGCAGTTATCATGCTTAGCACCCATCGCTTTGATCAGCTCAATACAGGCGATCCCCGCCGCCCCCGCACCATTCAAGACAATCTTGCATTCCTCTATTTTCTTGCCCGACAGGTACAGCGCATTGATCAATCCGGCAGCACAAATCACCGCCGTGCCGTGCTGATCATCATGGAAAACCGGAATATCCATCTCTTCTTTAAGACGTTGCTCAATGATAAAGCACTCCGGCGCTTTAATATCCTCAAGGTTAATGCCCCCAAATGACGGGCCCATCAGCCGAACCGCGTTAATGAATTCCTCGGGGTCTTCGGTATCAAGCTCCAGATCAATCGAGTTCACGTCAGCGAAGCGTTTGAACAGAACCGATTTGCCTTCCATCACCGGCTTGGACGCCAGCGCGCCTAGATTACCCATGCCCAAAATCGCCGTACCATTGGTAATCACCCCAACCATATTCCCTTTGGTGGTATAGTCGTAAACACTCTCGGGATTATCGGCGATGGCCTGAACCGGAACCGCAACGCCGGGCGAATAGGCCAGCGACAAGTCCCGCTGCGTGGTCATCGGCACCGACGCGTGAATTTCCAGCTTTCCGGGTTTTGGGTTCAAATGATAGGCAAGCGCCTCTTCGGGCGTGGTCTTAGTATTATCGGCCATTTGATATGCGTCCTTTTGTCAACACTCCAAGTCTTACAGACCAGTCGACCACTGTTCAACCGGACGCAGCTAATACCACTTTCACCGAGGCGAGCGCGCGTGTAAGTTCTAAATTCGCCTAAGCTCCGGGGGGTCGAGTGAATATCGCAAACGCAAATGTCACGCCGATGATGGCGCAATATACCGCGATCAAAGACGGCTATAAGGACGCTTTGCTGTTTTACCGCATGGGCGATTTTTACGAGATGTTTTTTGATGATGCAGTTCTGGCAGCCGAGGCGCTGGACATCGCGCTGACCAAACGCGGCAAACATCTTGGGCAGGATATTCCCATGTGTGGCGTGCCTGTTCACGCGGCTGAGAATTACCTTTTATCGTTAATTAAGAAGGGGTTCCGGGTCGCTGTTTGCGAACAACTTGAACCTCCGTCCGAGGCCAAGAAGCGCGGTGCGAAATCGGTGGTAAAACGGGACGTTGTCCGTCTGGTAACACCCGGCACATTGACCGAAGATACTCTGCTAGATGCGCGTAAAAACAACTACTTAGCAGCATATTCTCATGTAAGAGGCGAAGGTGCTTTTGCATGGGTTGATGTCTCAACTGGCGCGTTTTTCGTTCAAGCTTGTCCAAGCGTGGCTCTGCCCCCCCAACTGGCCAGATTGTCACCCCGCGAAGTGCTAATCTCCGCCTCGGTTGAAGAGGAATATCGCCCACTTATAGAGGAAACAGGTGCCGCCCTGACCCCGCTTGCGCGCGCGAGTTTTGACAGCGAAGGCGCGAAAAAACGCTTGTGCCATCTTTATGCGGTTCAGTCTTTGGATGGGTTCGGACAGTTTGGTCGGGCAGAACTTTCCGCACTTGGCGCGATTGTCGAATATCTTGACCTCACCCAAAAAGGCAAACTCCCTTTGCTCAAGCCCCCGGTTTTGGAGGCATATAGCCGGATCATGAAAATCGACGCCGCCACCCGTCGCAATCTTGAGCTAACCCAAAGCCTCTCCGGCGCGCGAGAAGGCTCGCTTTTGTCGGTCATCGACCGAACAATTACCGGCGCTGGCGCAAGATTGCTGGCAAACCGCCTTCAAAGCCCTTCAACCCATCTGAAAACCATCCAAGCCCGTCTTTTAGCGGTCGATGCCTATCTTGAAACGCCAATTCTCGGCGAACAGACCCGCGCCGAGTTGCGAAAAACCCCGGATATTGACCGCTCGCTTTCGCGACTGTCGCTTGACCGTGGCGGCCCGCGCGACATTACCGCAATCCGCGAGGGTGCGCGTCAGGCGGGCGTGATCGCCACACTTCATCACGAAATTGGCGAGAGCGTACTGCAATCGCTCGCCATTAATCGGTTAACGGGGTTTGAGAGCCTCACTACCCTTCTCGATCATGCCATTGTCGCCGAACCACCCCAACTGGCGCGCGACGGTGGGTTTGTCAAAACCGGCTACGACCCAGAGCTTGACGAGATGCGAACACTGCGCGATCAGGGTCGCAACGTGATCGCAGAGATGCAGAAATCTTATGTAATAGACACTGGCATCAATTCGCTAAAGATCAAACATAACAACGTGTTGGGGTATTTTGTTGAGACTCCGGCTTCACATGCAAACAAAATGCTTACCGCCCCGTTGTCGGAGCAGTTCAAGCATCGTCAAACCACCGGCAGCGCCATTCGCTTCACCACTCCTGAGTTGGCAGAAATGGAGACGAAAATCCTCAATGCCGGGGGTCGGGCGTTGGAGATTGAACAACGGATTTTCCAT
>CAYPUW010000042.1:0-11587 GCA_964413925.1 uncultured Rhodobacter sp.
ACATAGATCAACTGGTCGATCTTGACCGAACCATCGGGGCGTTCCTCCCAGTTTTCGGTCTCGACCGTGAGCTGATAGGGAAGCTCCTGATGCAAGCGCAATGTCAGTTTCTCGCGGGTGATTTCGGCGGCAAGCTGGCGCAGGGGCAAATCGGCGATCTGGTCCTCGGGATAGTGCCAAGGTCCGTCGGGAACCTGACCGGCAAGCCATGTTTTCAAGGCCTCAACCCCGTGGCCTTTTTCGGCGGAGATCATGAAAGTTGCAGCAAAATCATGTGCTTCGTTGAGTTTTGTGGTCAGCGCAAGCAGGCTTTCGCTTTTGACCCGGTCGATCTTGTTGATCGCCAAAGCCACGATTTGATCCTTGACGTGACGGTCTTTGAGAGTGTCAATAATTGCACCAACCCCCTCGGTCATGCCGCGATGCGCCTCGATCAGTAGGACCACCACGTCAGCATCCGCAGCCCCCGACCAAGCCGCCGATACCATGGCGCGATCCAGACGGCGGCGTGGGCGAAACAGGCCCGGCGTGTCGATGAACACCAGCTGTGCATCGCCTGACAGCGCCACGCCCCGAATGCGCGCGCGCGTGGTCTGGACCTTGTGGGTCACAATCGAGACCTTGGCCCCGACCATGCGGTTCAGTAGCGTCGATTTACCGGCATTCGGTTCGCCAATCAGGGCAATGAAGCCACAGCGTTTCTCGCTCATGTTTTGTCCTCTAGTTGCGCCAGTAATTTCGCGGCGGCGGCCTGTTGCGCCTGCCGTTTGGACGAGGCTTTGGCGCTGGCTTCCTCGCCTGATTGCAGTCGGGCCAGTATGTCGAAAATTGGGGCGTGATCCGGGCCGCTGCGCGCGGTTTCGATATAGTCCGGCGGCTGTTGCCCCCGCGCCTGCGCCCATTCCTGAAGTGCCGTTTTGGGGTCGCGCGCATCCTCTTTGGCGGCAGCAATTCGCCCCTGCCACAGCCGCAGGATAAAGCGTCGGGCGCCGTCAAAACCGCCATCCATATAGACCGCCGCGATCACCGCCTCCATCGCATCACCAAGCAGCGCCTGCTTGCGCCGCCCACCCGAGATCATCTCTGATCGCCCGAGTTTCAGCGCGTCACCAATGCCGACGCTCTGGGCCATATCGGCGCAGGTTTCCTTACGCACGAGCGCATTATATCGCGGGGCCAGCACCCCTTCGGGGGCGGCTTTGTCCGCCTCCAGCAGAGCCTCGGAAATCACCAGACCAAGCACCCGATCACCAAGAAACTCCAGCCGTTGATTGTCGGGTCGAGTGGACGAGCTTAGGGACGAGTGGGTCAGCGCCTCGATCAACAATTCCGGGCGCGCGAATTCATACCCGATCCGGTCGGCAAAAGCCTTGATCTCTTTTGACAGCTTCACTCGATTGCCTTGAAGAACCGGTCCTTGCGCCATGTCCAGAACGCCAGAATGGACCTACCAGCCGAGGAGAAAATAATCCGGTCCGCGCGTCCGACCAGGTTTTCAAACGGCACAAAACCGACCCCGCCAATGCGGCGACTGAACCGGCTATCCTCGGAGTTGTCGCGATTGTCGCCCATAAAGAAATATTGGCCTTCGGGCACGGTAAACACCTTGGTGTTATCGGCGAAACCGTTATCGGTAATGTTCAAAATATCATGCGTGACCCCATTTGGCAAAGTCTCGCGAAACAGCCCTTTGGAGCAAACTCCACCCGGATCAACCGGCTCGTTTTCGCAACTCGGGCGCCCGCCCATCGGCCCTTGGGGCAACTTCAACTCGTTAAACTGACCGGCTGGCTCTACTTTTACTGCCGTGCCATTGATGTAAAGCAGCCCGGCTTTGACCTGAATTCGATCTCCCGGCAGGCCAATCAGACGTTTGATGAAATCGACCTTGCTCACCGGATGTTTGAACACCACCACATCGCCGCGCTGAGGCTGAGTGGCGAAAATCCGCCCTGAAAACGGGCAGGCCGAGAATGGACAGGAGTAGCGCGAATAGCCATAGGCCATCTTGTTGACGAACAGAAAATCGCCGATCAGCAGCGTGTCCTTCATCGAGCCTGACGGAATCCAGAACGGCTGAAAAAACAAAGTGCGAATAACGCCTGCGATAACAAGAGCATAGGCCAGCGTTTTGACCCATTCGGTCACACTGTTGTCGTTCTTAACTTTCTCAGTCATCGCATCCGGCCTGTTAGTTGAAGGGTCGCAGATGTCATGACCACTGGCCGGGATGAAGTCAAGCGGATCAAGGGGATTTTCGCCGCGCCTCGATCACCACAAACGCCTGCGCCCACGGGTGATCGTCGGTGAGGGTGACGTGGATATGGGCCTCATAGCCATCAGGGGTCATCTCGGCCAAACGCTCGGCGGCCCAGCCCGAAACATGCATGCGGGGCTGGCCAGTGTAGAGGTTGCTCACGGCCATGTCCTTCCACGCAATCCCCATGCGCAGCCCGGTCCCGAGCGCCTTGGAACAAGCCTCTTTCGCGGCCCAGCGCTTGGCATAGGTCGCGACAGTTTGCTGGCGCCGTTCGGCCACGCGCTGTTCCGTATCGGTAAAAACCCGGTTGCGAAAGCGGTCGCCAAACCGCGCGAGCGTTGCCTCGATACGCTCGATATTGGCAAGATCAGTGCCGATACCAAGGATCACCGCAACCCCGCGCCGATCGAGCCGTTCTCTTTATTGACCGTAAGGCGAAGGCGGGCCGGCTTGCTTGTTGCGGTTGATGCGGTTGATGCGTCAAGTATCTGCACCGGAATATCGAAAATTAGCCCGTATAGCGGGTCAAAGCTCGTCCCCATCCAACTGAGCGTTACGCCTAAAAACCCAACATCCCGCTGATAGGATATGATCTTACAGAACCGCGCACCCGAGGCATTGCGGGGTGGCGTAAGGATAAGGATATTGAACCCGGCGGCGGCTGGTTTAATCGTTTTAAGAACCGTGATGCGCACGTCATCGCCAGCAAAACTGCGGCTATTAGCGCTCCACGGCTCGGCGATGTTGACCGCTTGCGTGCGCGCGTCACATTTTGAAATCTGCTGCGCACTGATCTGGCTACCGAAAACCATCGCCAAAAACGTCAATATGAGGAGCGCCGTTTTCATGCCGCCCCACTTTGGGTTTTTTTATCTGAGCTTTCGCTGCGTGCTTCATTCATAAGCTGGCGCATTTTGCGCATGCTGGCGTCAAGCCCGACGAAAATTGCTTCGCCAATCAGGAAATGGCCGATATTAAGCTCGCGGATTTGCGGCAATGCGGCGATGGGTTTCACCGTGTCATAAGTCAACCCGTGGCCTGCATGAACTTCCAGCCCCAAGGAGTTCGCAAACGTGGCCATATCTCGCAGGCGCTGGAATTCGGCGGCATGATCCTGCGTGCGCCCATCAGCGAAAGCATCGCAATAAGCGCCGGTGTGCAGCTCGACCACTGGCGCACCAATGCGCGCGGCAGCCTCGATCTGGCGACGGTCGGCGGCGATAAAGATCGACACGCGGCAACCGGCGTCGCGCAAAGGCGCGATAAAATGCGCCAGCCGGTTTTCCTCGCGCGCGACCTCTAGCCCGCCCTCGGTCGTGCGCTCCTCGCGCTTTTCTGGCACCAGACACACCGCGTGGGGAACATGGCGCAGGGCGATTTTCTGCATCTCGTCGGTGGCGGCCATCTCGAAATTCAACGGCACGCTCAGCACATCCATCAGCGCCTCGATGTCGTGATCGGTGATATGGCGGCGGTCCTCGCGCAGATGCGCAGTGATACCATCGGCCCCGGCTTCTTCGGCCATCAAGGCTGCACGCGCGGGGTCAGGATAGGCACTGCCGCGCGCGTTTCGCACGGTCGCCACATGGTCGATATTGACCCCAAGCCGCAGGGTCGAGCCGGGTGATGTCGTTAAATCAGTCATGATCTTAATATCCCATCAGTGATTCTCGACACCAGATTAGGCCGCTCAGCGCTCCTCGTCAGCCTTTTTTGGCAGTTTTTTGCCCATTCGCCTCGGATGATTAAGCCAACTGCGCTTGCGGCGTTTCTGATAGGCCGAAATTAGCGGCTGACTGACGAAATACGCGGTCGTCGCCGAGATCAGCCCCGGCCCCAATCCGCCAACGAGATAAGGCAGGAATACGTCGGATAGAAATATCCGCAGGTCCGTCCAATTCGCCTGCGCAGGCGTGAAAATCGCCTGAAAATTAAACCAGAAATCGGCGGTCGCATATCGAAACATCTGAAAGATCGACGTGTCGCCCACCACATAGCTGTTATCGCCCAAAATCCAGTGACCAAGCGACAAGCTGCCCGCAGCAATGAACGGAAAAGTCAGCGGATTACCAAAAAACGTGCCCAACAGAGCCGCGGCCACATTGCCGCGCAACATCAGGGCCAGCAGGGCTGCCAAAACGAAGTGGAGACCGAAAAACGGCGAGAAACTGACCAAAACACCAGCGGCAATGCCGCGCGCAATTTTATGCGAGGAATCCGGCAGCCTGCGCAAACGATGCGCCACATAACTGGCCACACGCCGCCAACCGGCTTTTGGATAAACCGCTTCTAAAAACCAGCGTCCCCAGGACATTTTATTGCGTCTTTTGAACACGTTCCACTACTTTTCAGCCAGCACGCCACCGCACAGGGCAATCCCTTGTTTATCTTGTCAGATATCCTCGGGCGGCTTGCGATGCCGCACGATTTGAGCCACATCTGAATCGGCGTCAACAGCCGTGATTACATTGTGCAGATGCCCGACATCGCGCACCTGTATATCCAACAGCATTTTGTAGAAATCCGGTTTCTTGTCGGTAAAATGCATGTCCGAGATATTGGCATTCTGTTCGCCAATCAAGGTGCAAATTCGCCCCAACGCACCGGCGTCATTGGCCAGTGTCAATTCCAGCGGCGCGATATTGACGGCCGTGTGGTCGCCCTCGCTCCAATGGAGATCAA
The DNA here is from genome assembly GCA_964413925.1 of uncultured Rhodobacter sp. Classification (GTDB taxonomy): domain Bacteria; phylum Pseudomonadota; class Alphaproteobacteria; order Rhodobacterales; family Rhodobacteraceae; genus UBA5972. The sequence goes on from CAYPUW010000042.1 coordinate 4,943, forward strand.
TCCAGCGGTCGGGCTGATCCTCAAGCTGGGTCAGAGCCTCGCAATCAATGGCGTGAACGCGCACGCCCTTGCCGCGATAGGTGATGCCGACGATGCGCTCGCCGGGCACGGGCTGACAGCAGCTTGCCGGTGTGGCGGTCTGTTCAGCGCTGAGACCCACCATCGCAGGCGCGGGCTTTCCCGTGTCGACGGGTTGCTCGCGCAATAGCTCTGGATAGAGCACTTCGATCACTTCAGAGCCGGAAATCTCGGCATTACCAAGCATGGCCAGCAAATCACCTGAGCTGGTGACGGCAAGTTGACGCGCAGCGGTTTGCAGCGCTTTGTCGCTAACCTTTTTGCCAACCCGTTCAAACGCCACCCGCGCCAACTCGCGCCCGAGGCGAACCGCGCCCGCGCGCCGCTCTTCGCGCAACGAGCGCCTGATGGCCGAGCGCGCCCGACCCGTGACCGCAATATCCATCCATGTTGATTGCGGGCGTTGACCCTCGGCGACGATAATCTCAACCGACTGGCCATTTCGAACCCGTGTCCACAAGGGTACACGCACGCCGTCAACCTTGGCCCCAACACAGCTAGAGCCGATGCGGGTGTGGATCGCAAAGGCGAAATCAATCGGCGTAGCCCCGCGCGGCAGCTTGATCACCTCGCCTTTTGGGGTGAAGCAAAACACCTGATCAGAGAACATCTCGAGCTTGACATGCTCCATAAATTCCACGTGGTCCTCGGACGGCGCGATCCGCTCTGAAAGGCCTGCGAGCCACTTGAAAGGATCAACCGCAAACGGGTTTTCGACCCGTTGCCCGTCTTTATAGGACCAATGCGCCGCCACCCCGCCCTCGGCAACCTCGTGCATCTGCCGAGTTCTGATCTGCACCTCGACCCGCTTGCCGTCGCGCCCGGAAACCGTGGTGTGGATCGAGCGGTAGCCGTTGGATTTAGGCTGGCTGATATAGTCCTTGAACCGTCCCGGCACCGCCTTCCAGCGTTGATGGATCACGCCAAGCACCCGGTAGCAATCCTCGATATCATGAGTGACGATGCGAAAGCCGTAAATGTCCGAGAGGCGCGAGAACCCCTCTTTCTTTTCCTGCATCTTGCGCCAGACCGAATGGGGTTTTTTCTCGCGTCCGAACACATCCGCGTCAAGGCCATGCTTTTCCAGCACATCGCGAATGTCGTTGGTGATTTTCGGAATGAGATCGCCACTTTGGCTGCGCAGGGTCAAAAACCGGCGAATAATAGACGAGCGCCCCTCGGCATTAAGGACGTGAAAGCTCAGATCTTCCAGCTCCTCGCGCATGGATTGCATGCCCATCCGCCCCGCTAGAGGCGCGAAAATATCCATGGTTTCGCGGGCTTTTTGTTGCTGCTTTTCCAGCGGCAGATGCTTAATCGTGCGCATGTTGTGCAAGCGATCCGCCAGCTTTACCAGCAAAACGCGCAAGTCCTTGGACATGGCCAAAAGCAGTTTGCGAAAATTCTCGGCCTGTTTGGTTTCGCTGGAATGCAACTCCAGATTGGTGAGCTTGGTCACCCCGTCAACCAGTTGCGCCACCTCCTCGCCAAACCGCTCGGCGACCTCGCTATAGGTGGATTTTGTGTCCTCGATGGTGTCGTGCAACAGCGCCGTGATGATGGTGGAATCGTCCATCTGCTGTTCGGTCAGAATGGCCGCGACTTCGATCGGGTGGGTGAAATAAGGCTCGCCCGACGAGCGCACCTGCCCGTCATGCATGGCCTTGCCATATTCATAGGCTGCGCGGATCAACTCAGCGTTGGTGCCGGGATTATAGTTACGGACCAGATCAACCAGATCTTCAACATCGATCATGGCTCACTGCTCCTTCAGCGGGCGGGGTGCCGACGGTGCGACACCTGTCCTTATTTCATTTCTTGGGCTTCCATCAGCGCGCGCAACAGGTTTTCCTCGCTGGGGTCTTCGTCCGGTTTGTCGTCGTCGGACGTGCCCATAAGCAAGGCCATCTGGTCTTCTTCCGGCTCGTCTACCTCGATCTGGGTCTGGTTGCTTTGAATATAAGATTCGCGCAAACCATCAGCGGTCAGGGTCTCGTCAGCAATTTCGCGCAAGGCGCAAACCGGGTTTTTGTCATTGTCACGCTCAATCGTCAGCTCGACACCAGCGGCAAGTTCGCGCGCGCGATGGGCGGCGAGCATTACCAGCTCAAACCGGTTCGGGACTTTATCAACACAATCTTCAACGGTAACACGGGCCATTTGGCGCTCCACATAGGTCACAAGCGGGGGTGGGAAATCGCTACTTATGGGGAATCATCGCGCAATTCAAGCCTATTCGCGCGGCTAAACGTCATGGCCGACCAACTCAATCCCCGCGCAGGCCCCTTCGGGCAGGGCCGCGTGCATTTGAGCAACCGTCAAGCCAAGCACCGGGTGGCACCAGTCGGGCGCAATATCCAGTAGCGGCACCAGCACAAAGCCGCGTTCATGCAGGCGTGGATGGGGTAAAATCAGCGCGTCCGGCACCTCGATCTGTTGTTGGCTCAGCGGCATATCATGCCAGCGCAGAAAGGTCTGCTGATCGGGCAGAACCTTGTCGCCATAACTTAGCAAATCGAGATCAATCATGCGCGCCTCCCAGCGGCGCACGCGATTGCGCCCAAGCTTGGCCTCGATCTCGTGCAAGCGCGCCAGCACGTCGTCAGGCGCAAGACCCGTGCTGATTTTGAAGGCGGCATTGACGAAATCAGGCCCCGAGCCGGGGGGGAACGCAGGCGTGCGGTAAATTCGGCTGTGGGCCATGATTTGGATGTCGCCGCTGGCCAACAACTCTTGCGCGAGGGTCAGCGTCTGCTCGACACTCCCCGCTTGCGAGGGCAGATTGGCCCCGATTGCAATCAGACAAATTACACGCGGCTGAACAATATTTTTCACTTGAAGCACGAGAAAATTACCTTATTTAACTTGCACAGTTTCTTTAGTGAGTTCATCAAAATACCACTCAGAATTGATTGAAGAAACCTCATTTTGACAGGGAAAGACATTATGTTTTACCGCGACGAGAGGCTGGCCCTCTTTATTGATGGTGCAAATCTATACGCAGCAGCCAAGGCACTGGGATTTGACATCGATTACAAACTTCTGCGAACGGAATTCATGCGACGTGGGAAATTGCTACGCGCATTTTACTACACCGCCTTGCTTGAAAACGACGATTATTCGCCAATCCGCCCGCTGGTGGACTGGTTGAATTACAACGGCTTTACCATGGTCACCAAACCGGCAAAAGAGTTCACGGACTCGATGGGTCGGCGCAAGGTGAAGGGAAACATGGACATAGAGTTGGCCGTCGACGCGATGGAGCTGGCACCGCATATTGATCACGTTGTGATCTTTTCCGGCGACGGCGATTACCGTCCGCTGGTGGAGAGCCTGCAACGTCAAGGCGTGCGGGTTTCGGCGGTGTCGACCATTCGCTCGCATCCGCCGATGATTGCCGACGAGCTGCGCCGTCAGGTCGATAATTTCATCGAACTGGAAGAGCTGAAAGACGTGATCGGTCGCCCCCCGCGCCCGGATATGCCAGCCCATCCCAGCGAAGCCGAATTCGCCGAGGAATAGCAGCCACTGCGCAGGGCAATGGCCCGCCCTTCTGCCCTGCGTCTTTCACCCAGTCTATAGCCAGCACCTGTGACCACCAAGGCACAGACCCGGATTTTGTGCCGGGCGCTGCAATCATTTATCGCCGCTAGGTTGCAAACCGCCCCCGCGACGCTAATCCTGACGACAACAGCAATTTATTTTGTCAGGAGCCATTTTGTGACTATCTTTCGTGCCTTGGTCATCTCAGTCCTCGCGACCTTTCTTTTCACCACCGAAATCTCGGCCCAGATCTCCGAGGGGAAATTCATTGGATCGTTTCAGACCATTCGCAGAACTTTGACCAACGGCAGCTTTTCCTGTCAGGCATATCAATGCGGTGCATCTTGTGGTTCGGGGCGCGGGTTCATTCTGTTTGGAACCGCCAAGGACAACTATATCATTCCCATGTACAACCATATTTTCACAGTCGCTCCCGGTGCTAAAGCGAAAATGGTGATTGGCAAGCAGTCTTTTCAGCTTGTTAACCGCGGGAAGAAACCCTCCAAAATCCTGACACCGCGCGACAGAAATGCACTGGTCGGCATCATTCAGGGGATGCTGGCACTGGAGAGAACCAACCGCTCTGGCAAGTTTCAAATCATTGATCCCAAAGGCAACAAACACCAGTTTTCCGTGCGCGGCACCAAGGCGGTGCTGAAGGAGTTCAACCTTGAGTGCAAAACCTCGCTCAAGGGATATTGACGCGCTCACCGCATCGGCATCGGGATTTGACGTTGTGAAAGCCCCGGCTGCGCTGATATAAACGAGGCTCGGAACGCCCCATGCGACGGTCGTTTCATATCTGGGCTTTCATGTGTGGATCATCGATGAGCAAACCCGACCTAACCCTCTATCTCGCCGCTCCGCGCGGATTCTGTGCAGGCGTTGATCGCGCAATCAAGATCGTCGAGGTGGCGATTGAGAAATGGGGCGCGCCGGTCTATGTGCGCCACGAAATCGTTCACAATAAATTCGTGGTGGACAGCCTGCGTGCCAAGGGGGCGGTGTTCGTTGAAACGCTGGATGAGTGCCCGAACGACCGCCCGGTGGTGTTTTCCGCCCACGGCGTGCCGAAATCAGTGCCAAAAGAGGCCGCCAAGCGCCAGATGATCTATGTGGACGCCACCTGCCCCTTGGTCTCCAAAGTGCATATCGAGGCCGAGCGTCATCATCACAACAACCTGCAAATGGTGATGATCGGCCATCAGGGCCACCCAGAAACCGTCGGCACGATGGGCCAGCTTCCTGAGGGGGAGGTGTTGTTGGTTGAAACCCCTTCGGATGTGGCCAATCTTGCTGTGCGTGACGAAAACCGGCTGGCCTTTATCACCCAGACCACCCTGTCTGTTGATGATGCCGCCGAGATTGTCGCCGCTCTTAAAACGCGGTTTCCGGGCATTGTCGGCCCGCGAAAAGAGGATATCTGTTATGCCACCACCAACCGCCAAGCGGCAGTGAAGAAGATCGCGCCGCTTGTGGACGCGCTGTTGGTGATCGGCTCGCCCAACTCGTCCAACTCGCGCCGTCTGGTCGAGGTTGGCAGCAAGGCAGGATGTGCGTACGCACAACTGATCCCCCGTGCCAGCGACATCGACTGGCGCGCGCTGGAAGGTGTGCGCGCAATCGGCATCACGGCAGGTGCTTCGGCCCCCGAAATCCTGATCGACGAGGTGATCGACGCGTTTGCTGCGCGCTTTAATCTGCACCAAGAGATCGTCGAGACTGCGACCGAGAATATCGAGTTCAAAATCCCCCGCATATTGCGCCAACCGGCATGAGCGCCGACACACAAACTATCGAGTTTTACAACAAAACCGCTGCGGCTTATGCCCGCGACACCGCCCCCAAAACCGTACCCACAACCTTGTCGTCATTCGCGCGCAGACTGCCGAAAAACTGCGCCCTGCTTGATCTTGGCTGTGGCGGGGGCTGGGCGAGCGCCGCCTTTCGCGATCTTGGCCATCAAGTCACGGCGATGGATGCGTCGGTCAATATTCTGGCCGAAGTCGAGAAACTGGGCGGGATAACGACCCGCCACGCGACATTCGCCGAGATGGATTGGAGCGGGCAGTTTGACGCCATCTGGGCCAGTTTCAGCCTGCAACATCAACCCCGCCAAGACATGCAACAAACCCTTGAAAACATCGCGCGCGCCCTCAAACCACGGGGCTGGCTCTATATCGGCATCCACGAGGGCAAGATCGACATGCGCGACGCGCTAAACCGCCTCTACACCCCTTATACCGAACCTGATCTGCGCGCGCGCCTTGCTCTGTGCCACATCGAAATCAAAACCGTTGAACGCGCAACAAGCACCGGTTATGACGGGCGCAAAATTGACTGCATGCATGTTGAGGCCCAAAAAATTGACTGACCTGATTGCGTACACAGACGGGGCCTGCTCGGGCAATCCTGGCCCCGGTGGATGGGGTGTTTTACTGCAAGCCAAGGAGGGTACGCGCCTGATAAAGGAGCGCGCACTTTGCGGCGGCTCGCCTGATACCACCAACAACCGGATGGAGCTGATGGCTGCGATTTCAGCGCTTGAAGCGCTTGAGCGCCCCTCGACCCTGACCGTGATCACCGACAGCAATTACGTCAAAGGCGGGGTCACCAGCTGGATGTTTAGCTGGAAGAAAAACGGCTGGAAAACCTCGGCGCGCAAGCCGGTTAAAAACGTCGATATGTGGCAACGACTGGACGAGGCGCAAGCGCGCCACTCGGTCACGTGGAAATGGGTCAAAGGCCATGCGGGCCATGTTGAGAACGAGCGCGCCGACGAGCTGGCCCGCGAAGGGATGGAGCCGTTCAAACCCTGAATCTCTGATGCGGAATTAATCGAGTAATTTAAGCAGATGTAAATCAATTCTCACCAAGCAGGGCATATTTACATGCCCGAAATGGCGAACTGAAAAGACTTCAAACAAGATCGCAACAGCGTGGAGCGAAACCACTCACACCAAAAGCATTCGGGAGAGCTATGCAGACGGTTTTGCCCGCACGGCTACATGGGATTGTCCTACC
>CAYPUW010000043.1:0-4118 GCA_964413925.1 uncultured Rhodobacter sp.
GGCTGGATATCATCCTTGCCTCAACTCGCAGGCAAAACCACGCAGGACCGGCTTATGGCCGATCTGTCATGGCTGCGGGTGGGAGGCGCGGTTGATTTGCTGTTTCAGCCTGCGCATATGGCCGATATTTCGACTTTCATGCGCGCGGTGCCAGATGATGTTCCCATAATGCCCATCGGCGTTTGCTCCAATCTGATCGTGCGCGATGGCGGTATTCGTGGCGCAGTCATTCGGCTTGGCCGCGGCTTTAACGGCTTTGAGGTCATGACCAATGGGTGCGTGCATGTGGGGGCCAGCGCGCTGGATGCGCAAGTCGCCAAAAAGGCCGCCGAGGCCGGTTTTGATCTGACGTTTCTGCGCACCATTCCCGGCGCGATTGGCGGGGCGATCCGTATGAATGCGGGGTGCTACGGCGCTTATATGGCCGATGTTTTTGTCTCCGCCACGGCGGTTCAGCGCGATGGCAAGATCGTTACGCTGAAACATCACGACATGGATTTCGCCTATCGCCATACGGGCTTGCCGCCTGATCTGGTGATTGTGCAGGCGGTGCTCAATCCGCCCAAGGGGGAGCTTGGCGCGCTTGAGGCCAAGATGGCGGCGGCACTAGAGGCCCGCGCCAAATCCCAGCCGGTGAAAGAGCGCTCTTGTGGTTCGACCTTTCGCAATCCCGCCGGTTTTTCCTCGACCGGACAGGATGATGATGTGCATGATTTGAAGGCTTGGAAAGTCATTGACGACGCGGGCTTGCGCGGTTTTCGCCTTGGCGGGGCCGAGATGTCGCAAATGCATCCGAATTTTCTGATCAATACCGGCGATGCCACCGCTGCCGATTTGGAAAATCTTGGCGAATATGTGAGAAAAAAGGTCTTTCAACACGCGGGAATAACGTTAGAGTGGGAGATCATGAGGGTTGGCGAACCGGCCCCTTGAAATAAAACAATAAAAAGGCCCGAAAACGGGCATTGAGCAGTGAATTGAGGCGGGCATGTCCACTGGCACTCCCTCCCGTATAGCAGTCCTCAAAGGCGGCCCAAGCGCTGAACGCGAGGTTTCTTTGTCGTCAGGGCATGAATGTGCCAAGGCGCTGCGGGATGAAGGATTCGACGTAATCGAGCTGGACGCTGGGCCGGACCTTGCATCCGTGTTGCAACAAGAAAAACCCGATATCGTGTTTAACGCGCTGCATGGTCGCTGGGGCGAGGACGGCTGTGTGCAAGGCCTGCTTGAATGGCTCGGTATTCCTTACACCCATTCCGGCGTGCTGGCCTCGTCGCTGGCGATGGATAAAGAGCGCACCAAGGCCGCTTATCGTATGGCCGGATTGCCGATTGTAAAGAGCTTGCTTGTGAGTGCCGACGCGGTGCAGCGGGATCATCCGATGACGCCGCCTTATGTGATCAAGCCCTATAATGAGGGTTCGTCCGTGGGGATTTATTTCGTCCACGAGGCCGCGAACAGTCCGGCCAAGCTGGCGCAAGACATGCCCGAAACCGTCATGGTTGAGGCGTTCGTACCGGGGCGCGAGCTGACCACGACGGTGATGGGTGAGCGCGCTCTGAGTGTCACCGATATTCTGACCGATGGCTGGTATGATTATGACGCGAAGTACAAAACCGGCGGCTCGCGCCATGTGGTGCCTGCCGATTTGCCCGCGGCGATATTTGAGGCTTGCATGGAATATGCGGTGCGCGCGCATCAATCGCTCGGTTGTCGCGGCATCAGTCGCACCGATTATCGCTGGGACGAAAGCCGTGGCCTTGACGGGTTGATCTTGCTTGAAACCAACACCCAACCCGGCATGACCCCGACCTCGCTGTCGCCCGAACAGGCCGAGATTTGCGGCATTTCATTTGGCGCGCTGTGTCGCTGGCTGGTGGAGGATGCGTCATGCAACAGGTGAACTCGCATCATAAAGATCCCGCTCCGAGCCGAGTTTCCTACCGCGCACAGCGCCTGTGGCTAACGCCGATTTTCCGCGCCATGTTGTTTACTGGCGTGCCCGTTCTCAGCATCATATTTGCCGTAAGCTGGTATCTTTCGGACGATTTGCGGGTCGAGAATATCCGCGCAAAAGTCGCGACCATCCGTCAGAACATCGAAAACCGCCCCGAATTCATGGTTAACCTGATGCGCATCGAGGACGTCTCGTCAGAGGTTTCCGACGATATTCGCGCGGTTACGGCGATTGACTATCCGATCAGCTCGTTTGAGCTGGACCTCAAGGATATGCGCACGCGAATTGAGGGGCTGGATGCGGTTTCCAGCGCCAAGCTGGTCGTGCGCTCTGGCGGTATTCTGGATGTCATTGTTACCGAACGATTGCCCGCGCTGGTGTGGCGCAGTCGCGATGGGCTGGAGCTGTTGGACGAGAGCGGGCATCGGGTTTCAAGTCTGGACACGCGCCAGACCCGCTCGGATTTGCCTCTGATTGTCGGGGACGGGGCGGATAATGCCACGACGGAGGCGCTGGCGCTGATTAAGGCGGCAGGCCCGATTGCCGGTCGAATTCGCGGTCTCAACCGTATAGGCGAGCGGCGCTGGGATATGGTTCTGGACCGTAACATGCGTATCATGCTGCCCGAGGAAAATCCGGTTGTGGCGCTTGAGGGTATCCTTGGTTTGGACGAGGTTGACGCGCTTTTATCGCGGGATTTGCTGGCGATAGACCTGCGCGACCCACGCCGTACCACACTGCGACTGAGTGACAATGCCGAGAAGGTTTTGCGAGCAAATCCCGATAATTCCGCCCCCAATAATCCCGATGGAGGTTCATCCCTATGACCACCCAACTTTACCAATCGCAACGCGCAATGCGCGCCCAGCGTCAGGCAGCCATGCAACGAGGCATTGTCGCAATCCTCGACATTGGCACATCAAAAATCGCCTGTCTGGTGTTGCGTTTTGACGGTGCCGCCAATGCCCCGATGGGCGACGGTGTTGGCAACATGTCCGGCCAGTCGCGGTTTCGGGTCGCGGGCGTGTTCAACACCCGCTCGCGCGGTGTGACCTTCGGCGAGATTGACCGCATGGAGGAAACCGAGCGCGCCATTCGCACAGCCGTTCAAGGTGCTCAGAAAATGGCCAATGTGCGCATTGACCATGTGATCGCCTGTTTTTCGGGTGCGCGGCCACGCTCTTACGGGCTGGCCGGTTCGGTTGCGCTGGAGGATACATGCGTCACCGAGCATGATATCGCCCGCGTCCTGGCCGATTGCGACATCCCCGATTACGGAGTTGACCGTCAGGTTGTTCACGCTCTGCCGGTCAATTTTGCGCTCGATCACCGCTCGGGTCTGTCTGATCCCCGTGGCCAGATTGGCAACAAGCTGTCGGTCGATATGCACATGCTGACCATTGATACATCGGCGATTGAAAACGTTTTGCACTGTATCAAACGCTGTGATCTGGAGCTGGCTGGCATCGCCTCGTCGGCCTATGCCAGCGGGGTTTCCTCATTGGTTGAGGACGAGCAACAGCTTGGTGCGGCGTGCATTGACATCGGCGGCGGCACCACCGGGATTTCGATTTTCATCCGCAAGCACATGATTTTCGCCGACACGGTGCGGATGGGCGGCGAGCATATTACCTCTGATATCTCGCAAGGTTTGCAGGTGCCGCTGGTGATGGCCGAGCGGATCAAAGCGCGGTTTGGCGGGGTCGAGGCGACAGGGCTTGATGATCGCGAGATGATTGATCTTGGTGGCGAGACCGGCGATTGGGAGCTTGATCGCCGCCGTGTCAGCCGTGCCGAGTTGATCGGCATCATGCGCCCACGGGTCGAGGAGATATTAGAGGAGGTGCGCGCGCGGCTTGATGCGGCCGGGTTTGAGCATCTTCCGAGCCAGCGGATCGTTTTGACGGGCGGCAGCAGCCAGATCCTCGGGATTGGCGAGATTGCCAGCAAAATCTTTGGGCGGCAGGTGCGGCTTGGGCGTCCCTTGCGGGTGCGCGGCCTGCCCGAAAAAGCGACAAGCCCCTCGTTCTCTGCGGCAGTTGGTCTGTGTTTGCACGCGGCAAACCCGCAAGACGAGTGCTGGGATTTTGAGGCTCCACTTGACCGTTACGCGGGCCGGTCGATCAAACGGGCGGTAAAATGGTTTCGCGAAAACTGGTGA
>CAYPUW010000043.1:4218-11582 GCA_964413925.1 uncultured Rhodobacter sp.
TTACGCGGGCCGGTCGATCAAACGGGCGGTAAAATGGTTTCGCGAAAACTGGTGATATGTGGGTACGATGTGGGTGAGGTGCGCCTTTTGGCTCGCCAGATACCCTCAATAGGCAGAAATACGCCAATAAATTGCTCTAACCCCAACATATTGTGGCAAAAAGTACAATTTTTAGGTGACCAGACAGATTGGCTCGGTTACCATACGGAATCAACGGTATAATAATCGGCCAAAAGGTCGACCCTACAGGCAAGCAGGCGGATAGTATCATGGCTTTGAATCTTCGGATGCCCGACAAATTGGACCTCAGACCGAAAATCACGGTTTTTGGGGTTGGCGGGGCAGGCGGTAACGCTGTTAACAACATGATCGACAAGGAACTGGAGGGGGCCGATTTCGTGGTCGCCAATACCGACGCGCAGGCATTGGCGCAATCCAAGGCTCCGCAAAAAATCCAGATGGGCGAAAAAGTCACCGAGGGCCTCGGGGCCGGTGCGCGACCCTCTGTTGGGGCGGCTGCCGCTGAAGAGAGTATCGAGGAAATCGTTGACCGGCTCGCCGGCTCGCATATGTGTTTCATCACCGCAGGCATGGGCGGTGGTACCGGCACGGGGGCGGCACCGATTATCGCGCGCGCGGCACGTGAACTTGGGGTTCTGACCGTTGGCGTGGTGACCAAACCGTTCCAGTTTGAAGGCAACAAGCGGATGCGGCAGGCCGAAGACGGCGTTGACGCGCTGCAGCAGGTTGTTGATACGCTGATCATTATTCCCAACCAGAACCTGTTTCGTATCGCCAATGAGAAAACCACCTTCACCGAGGCGTTCTCCATGGCCGATGATGTGCTTTATCAAGGGGTTAAGGGGGTGACCGATCTGATGGTGCGCCCCGGTATCATCAACCTAGATTTCGCCGATGTGCGCTCTGTGATGGACGAAATGGGCAAAGCGATGATGGGCACGGGCGAGGCTAGCGGCGAGAACCGGGCCATCCAAGCCGCCGAAAAAGCCATCGCTAATCCCTTGCTCGACGAGATCAGCCTCAAAGGCGCGCGCGGTGTTTTGATCAACATTACCGGCAGCCATGATTTGACCCTGTTTGAACTGGATGAGGCCGCCAATCGTATCCGCGAAGAGGTCGATCAGGACGCAAATATTATCGTCGGCTCGACGCTGGATACTGAAATGGAGGGTATGATGCGGGTTTCGGTCGTGGCGACCGGAATTGATGCCGCTGAAATCGCCTATGACATGCCGGTTCCGCGCCGCAAGATGTCCGAGCCTCTGGCTCCAAAGCGGGTTGAAGAGCCTGCGCCAATTTCTGCGCAAAGCCGCACATCAAGCCCTGCGCCGTCTTCGACATTCGGCAGAGCCGCGCATGACGCGGGCTATGAAGAAGAACAGCCAAGCCTGCTTGATGAAATGGAAAGCGACACGGTTTTTGCAGATGCTGACGACAGCATGTCACTGTTTGACGAGCCGACCATGCAGCATGTGACCGATGATCTGCCGCCACCTGTTTACCAGCCCGAGCGACAGTCGCGCGCCGCCGCCCAGCAATTTGCAGAGCCGTATGCAGAAGCTTACGTCGAGCCGGATATTGGCTCGGATTTGACCGGGTTTGTCGCGCCCAAGCCGCCAAGTCCCGCAAGGCCGTCGCCAAACACTATGGCACGCCTTCAAGCAGCGGTTAACAAGGCACCAAAAGCGCGCGCGGATGGTCGCCCGTCTATGGATAATACAGCGACTGCGGAAAAATCAGGCCGGTTTGGCATCAACAGTCTGATCAATCGAATGACCGGTCACGCGCAGGAAGCGTCATCAAACGAAACTTCGCAGCGCATTCATCCAAGAGTTGATACAGAGCTTAGCGCTGAAACTGACCCAGAGCAGGAACGCATTGATATTCCAGCGTTTTTAAGGCGTCAAGCTAACTAATCTCATCCATTTGGGCCTAGCTCAAGTCAAAATTCCGCCATTAAATCGGTGGAGTTTTGACCGCTTCTGGTGGATGTCCAAAATGGAAACAAAGTGTTTCCAGCCGCAATAGGCGAAAATCCGCAGACGGTGCGCCGCATTGTTGCAATTGGTCACAAAGATTGAGTTGAGATTAACACGCCTGTTCAATAGGAAAGGCTCAAGTTGGTGAAATGCCTCGGAAAAGATGTAAACACGCCACATTCAGGAACCGTTTAGGGGACGCTTGGTGCAGACGACCATAAAAAACGTGATCAGCCTTGTGGGCACAGGACTACACTCTGGTCGCCCCGTGCGGATGCAGATTTTTCCGGCGTCGGCTGAATATGGTATCTGGTTTCGCCGGGTTGATATTCATGACCGCGACAACCTGATTTCTGCGCGCTATGATAACGTAACGGACACGCGCCTGTGCACCCATCTCAGCAATGATGCGGGTGCCGATATTTCGACTGTCGAACATCTGATGGCCGCACTGATTGGCTGTGGAATTCACAATGCACTGATCGAGGTTGACGGGCCGGAAGTGCCGATCATGGACGGTAGCTCTGACCGGTTCGTGCGCGAGTTTTTATCCGTTGGCGTTCGGCAGCTTGATGCGCCAGTTCGTGTCATTCGAATTCTCGAAAAAGTCGAGATCGAAACTGGTGGCGTTAAAGTTTCAATCGAGCCTTGCGATAATCTGGAGATCGAATTTTCGATAGACTTTCCCGACGCGGCGATTGGGCAGCAGTCCAAAAGTCTCAATATGGCCAACGGTGCGTTCGTTCGCGAGCTGCGCGACAGCCGCACGTTTTGCCGTAAGGCGGATGTGGACTGGATGTTGTCCCAAGGTCTGGGGCTTGGCGGAAATCTGGAAAATGCGCTGGTGGTTGATGGCGACGAAATTCTCACGCCGGGCGGGATGCGTCACGCGGACGAATGTGTGCGCCACAAGATGCTCGACGCGCTTGGCGATCTTGCGCTGGCGGGCGCTCCGATCATCGGACGTTATTCTGGCGTGCGTGCCGGTCATGCGGCGACCAACGCATTGCTGCGTAAACTTTTCGCGAATCCAATGGCTTACGAGATGGTCACTTGCGATGCTGCGACCTCAAACAAGCTGCCGGGCGTTGGTGTGAAGCGGTCTGATGTAAGTCGGGTCGCCTGATCGCCGTTTCATGCGTATTGCGCGATGGTTTCTTGCAAGCTCTCTCTAACCTCTCTGTGGCCACAGGTTTCCAAAAACGTCGCAAAACCGTTTTTACTCTTGGCATTTTGTGTTAGGTAACACCACAATAGTGCCACAACTATGGCTGCGAACTAGAACTGGGATGTGATGCGAATGGGGACGCTAGGGAAACGGGCAAATCGACTTCTGCTTATTGTTGCCGTGCTATCTTTGGCGGCTTGTGCGAAGAAACAGACCGAAATCCCGCTAGAGCAACGACCGCCTGAATATATTTTCAAGGCAGCCGAGGCCCAGTTGGCGGCCGGAAAAAAGGAAGAGGCGGCAAAGACATTTGGCGAGGTCGAGCGTCTTTACCCCTATTCGGAATGGGCCAAGCGCGGCATTGTCATGTCAGCATTTGCCTATCACAAAGCCAAGAAATATGAAGAAGCCCGCAGCGCGGCCCAGCGCTATCTCGATTTCTACCCCGCCGACGAGGATGCCGCTTACGCGCAATATCTGATTGCGCTGACCTATTATGACCAGATCGACAAGGTCGCGCGCGATCAGGGCAATACCTTTCAGGCGCTGCAATCCCTCAGGGTGGTGATCGAGCGTTATCCTGACAGTAAATATGCCAAATCCGCCGGCTTGAAGTTTGATCTGGCGATAGATCACTTGGCTGGTAAAGAGATGGAAGTCGGGCGTTACTATCTCAAGCGCGGCAATTTTAGCGCGGCGATCAATCGCTTCCGTGTGGTGGTGGAGGATTACCAAACCACAACCCACACGCCTGAGGCGCTGCATCGTTTGGTTGAGGCCTATCTTTCGCTTGGTCTTGATGCCGAGGCGCAGACCGCTGGTGCGATCCTTGGGCATAATTTCCAAGGCAGCGTTTGGTACGAGGACAGCTATGCGCTTCTGACCGGCAAAGGCTTGCGGCCCGAGGCGAAAAGTAAGGGCTGGCTCAGCAATATATACCGCCGGGTTATAAAAGGAACCTGGCTCTGACCGGGGCTATTGAGGGCTGACGCAGATGCTGCGCGGGCTTTTTATCCGAGACATGATCCTGATTGACCGACTGGAGCTTGAGTTCCAACCGGGCCTGAATGTGTTGACTGGAGAAACCGGGGCCGGTAAATCTATCCTATTGGATTCGCTGGGGTTTGTGCTTGGCTGGCGCGGTAAATCGACCTTGTTGCGTAGCGGAGCCTCGCAAGGCGAGGTGGTTGCCGAGTTTGATTTACCGTCAGGGCATCCGGTTGAAAACATCCTCGAGCAAGCCGGAATTCCCCTTGGCGATGATCTCATTTTGCGCCGCACCAACAGCAAAGGGGGGCGCAAGCAGGCATTTGTGAACGACCGGCGTTGCTCTGGCGAAATCCTGCGGCAAATCTCGGATGCGCTGGTGGAAATACATGGCCAGCACGATGATCGGGGTCTTCTTAATCCAAGCGGGCACCGGGCGTTGCTTGATGATTTCGCTGGGTCTGCTGGCGCATTGGCCCATTGTCGGCAACGGTGGCGCGCGTTGTTTGAGGCGCGAAATGCTCTGGCGGAGTTGCGGGTAAAACTTGAAAAAGCGCGCGCCGATCAGGACTTTCTGAACCACGCATATTCTGAGCTTACCGCCCTTGCGCCAGAACCGGGCGAGGATGCGCTGCTTGACGCACAACGCCGCCTCATGCAGGTGGCGGGACGTATTCGAGAGGACATTCAAAAGGCCGCCGAGACGCTTGGATTACAAGGGGCCGAGGGGGCGATTACGGACGCGACACGTTGGCTGCAAGGGGCCGAAGCGCAGGCCGAGGGGCGGTTGGCATCCCCGATTGCGGCGCTCTCGCTGGTGCTCGAAAACCTTGATACCGCGCAGGTCGGGGTTGCCGACTGTCTGGCCGCGCTTGATTTTAATCCGCATGATTTAGAGGCCGTCGAGGAGCGTCTTTTCGCCATACGGGCATTGGCGCGAAAACATGATGTGGCAGCCGATGATTTGGCGGAGTTTGCCAAGTTGACCAAGGCCAAACTTGACGCGATTGAAACCGGCTCGACCCAGCTTGCAAACCTGGAACAAGCGGTTTTGCAGACACAGGCAGATCACCAAAATGCCTGCGATCTTCTGGGTGAAAAACGCCGATCGGCGGCTGTCAATCTTGACAAATCAGTGGCGCGCGAGTTGGCTCCTCTCAAGATGGAGCGTGCGGTCTTTTTGACCGAGATCGCGCCCATTGCCGCTGGTCCCGATGGAGCCGACAGTGTTCGCTTTACCGTTGCAACCAATCCCGGCGCTCCGTCTGGGCCATTGGAAAAGATCGCTTCTGGTGGCGAGCTTTCACGGTTTCTTTTGGCGCTAAAAGTTAGTTTAAGCGCGAAGAATCAAGGAATTACCATGATTTTCGACGAGATTGACCGAGGCGTTGGCGGGGCGACTGCCGATGCAGTTGGTCGCCGCCTGTCAGCCCTTGCGCAGGGGGGGCAGGTGTTGGTGGTCACGCATTCGCCGCAAGTTGCGGCCTTTGGCGCGCATCACTGGCGGGTGGAAAAATCCACCACCAACGGGCAAACCAGATCAAAGGTCAGCCCGGTTGCGGGGGCGGCGCGTGTGGATGAAATCGCGCGAATGTTGGCGGGCAACAGCGTGACGTCAGAGGCCCGCGCAGCGGCCGAGGTGTTGCTCAAAACCCGCTGAGACATATTCAGTTAAAACCACCCCATCACTTCTTTTTGCGCCTTAGTTTTGCCTAATCACCTTGCCGGGGTTCATCAGATTTGTTGGGTCAAGCGCGCGCTTTATTTCTGACATGACTTGCCAGCCTTCACCATGCTCGGCTTGCATAAAATCGAGCTTTCCCATGCCAATCCCATGCTCGCCTGTCACGGTGCCACCAAGGGCAAGCGCGCGCTCGGCCATGCGGTGGCTGAGGTCAAGTGCGGTTCGTTTTTCGCCCTCGTCGCCCGGCGTGATCAGCAACACGGCGTGGAAATTACCGTCGCCCACATGGCCAAGGATCGGGCCGGGTAACCCGCTTTGCTCGATGTCGGCGCGGCTTTCGTTTACCGCCTGCGCCAAGCGCGAGATCGGCACACAAATATCGGTCACCACCGCTGTTGCCCCCGGTTTCAGGGACAAAGCGGCATAATAGGCGTTGTGGCGCATGTTCCAAAGCGCTGTGCGATCCTCGGTATTGCTCGACCATTTGAAATCGGTTCCGCCCATCTCGGCAACGATTTCACCGACTCGTGCGGCATCTTCGGCGACTGATGTTTCAGAGCCATGAAACTCCAGCATCAGATGGGGCTTTTCGGGCATATCCGTCCCGCTGTAACCATTAAACGCGCGCGCGGTGGCCTCGTCAACAAACTCGATCCTTGCCATTGGAATGCCCATTTGAATGGTGGTGATGACAGTGTTGACGGCGGCATCTATGGTCTCAAATGCACAGATCGCCGAGGAAACCGCCTCGGGCTGGCCATGAAGTTTCAACGTGAGTTCGGTGATCAGGCCAAGCGTGCCTTCCGCCCCCACAAACAGCGCCGTGAGGTCATAACCCGCCGAAGACTTGCGCGCGCGGCTGCCGGTTTTAATGATCCGCCCATCGGCCAAAACCACCTCAAGCCCCATGACATTGTCGCGCATGGTGCCGTACCTTACCGCCGTCGTGCCGCTGGCTCTGGTTGAGGCCATACCGCCGAGCGATGCGTTGGCACCGGGATCGATTGGGAAAAACAGCCCGGTTGCGCGAAGCTCTGTGTTGAGGGATTCTCGCGTGATGCCCGGCTGTACCGTGATATCCAGATCATCGGCATTGATGGCTAACACCTTGTTCATGCGTGAAAAATCAACGATGACGCCACCGAGAACAGCCAGCGCATGGCCCTCAAGCGAGGTGCCCGTTCCCCAGCCGATCACGGGCAAATCCCCGGCGGCACAGATTTGAACGATCTGCGACACCTCGGCGGTATTTTCCGGATAAGCGACCGCATCGGGGGGCATCGGCGCAAAATGGGTTTCGTTTTGACCATGCAGATCAATATCAGAGCCGGAGGTTATCAGCCGTTGGCCAAGCAACGCGCGCAGGCTTTCCAAACTATCTTGCAGCGTCATTCCATTTGCCCCCGTTATCCGCTCGGCCAATTCAACAGCGTGCTTCTATCGGCATGAATATCCATAGCTGGTTTTGATCTGGCCGGGTAATTTAAGTACGAGATGGTGCAAAAGTATGCCGGTGCTGGCAAGG
>CAYPUW010000044.1:0-2295 GCA_964413925.1 uncultured Rhodobacter sp.
GGCTTATGCGGCGGACAAGTTTTTCAACTTTAAGACGGTTATTCCCTGCCATTATCGCACGTTTCCATTGCTGGAACAATCGGCGGAAAAGCTGCAAGCCGCCCTGCCTGGCGTTGACGTGATCGAGCCTGAGGTATTGCAGCCGATCACGCTTTAGACGCGTTTTCGTTGGAAAAATTCGCGCAACAGGCGCGCGCAATCGGCTTCGGCGATGCCCGGATAAATTTCGGGTTTGTGATGGGTTTGGGGATGGGTAAAAACCCGCGCGCCTTGCTCGATTGCGCCGGATTTGGGATCGGGCGCGCCGTAATAAAGGCGCGCGATGCGGGCAAAAGAGATGGCGGCGGCGCACATGGGGCATGGCTCAAGCGTGACGTAAAGGTCAAACCCGTTCAGACGCTCGCGCCCGAGTTGCTGGCAAGCGTCGCGAATCGCCAATATCTCCGCATGGGCAGTCGGATCGTTCAACTGGCGGGTCCGATTGCCACTGCGCGCAACAATCTTGCCGTCAGGACCAACCAGCACCGCGCCAACCGGCACCTCTCCCATGGCACCTGCCTCGCGCGCTTGGATCAGGGCGATATCCATGAAACTTTTGAAATTGCTCATGGGGTTTGATGACCAAAACGCGCCAGATTTTCAAGTAATCTTTCCCTTTGCTCGCGCTCCTATTGCCTCTATAGGCGGGGCATGGAAGCAAATACCCCAAAAGGCGACCGGATCGCTAAAGTGTTGGCGCGCGCGGGCGTGGCCTCTCGGCGCGATGCCGAACGGATGATCGCGGCTCGGCGGATCAGCGTTAACGGCGCGGTTATTGACAGCCCTGCGCTTAACGTCACCGAGCGCGACATTATTCTGGTGGATGGCAAACCGCTGGCCAAGCCGGATCAGCCGCGACTTTGGCGCTATTATAAACCAATCGGGTTGGTGACCACCAATCGCGACGAAAAAGGGCGACGGACGGTTTTTCAGTCGCTGCCGGATGATTTGCCGCGCGTGAACAGTGTCGGGCGGCTTGATATCAACTCTGAAGGGTTGCTGCTTTTGACCAATGATGGCGAGCTAAAGCGCAAGCTTGAGTTGCCCTCAACCGGATGGGTGCGCAAATATCGGGTGCGGGTCAATGGCACGCCGACCGACGAGATGCTGGCCCCTTTGCGCAAAGGGATTATCTCTGAGGGGCAGCGATTTCAGGCGATGCAGGTGTCGATTGATCGCCAGCAAGGGGCCAATGCGTGGCTGACGATTGGCCTGCGCGAGGGCAAGAACCGCGAAATTCGCCGCGCAATGGAGCAGGTCGGCCTGAAGGTCAACCGCTTGATCCGGGTCTCTTACGGCCCGTTCCAGTTGGGGGATCTCAAGCCCGGAGATGTCGAGGAAGTTCGCGCCAAAGCCCTGCGTGATCAGCTTGGCATTGAGCAACCCGAAGGCACCGCGCGCAAGAAAAATCCGCAACAAACAAAGACCCAGCGCACACGAAATGCTCGTGCGCTCGACCCGTCAAAACCTCTTAGACGCAAGCCCCGAAAGCCCTGACCACGGGGGCCGGGCTTTCGGGAAAAAATTGCTCAGGAAACCTTCAGGTCGCCTGCGCTTTTTCTTCCGTCGCGACCATCGATCAGTTCGTATTCGATGGCCTGATTATCCTCAAGGCCGGTCAGACCCGCCTCTTGAACAGCCGTGATATGCACAAACACATCGCCGTCACCCTCTTCGGGTTGGATAAATCCATAGCCCTTGGCGGAGTTGAACCATTTTACAGTGCCTTTAGCCATTTCAGACTATCCCCCAGTATGAGCGGACACGATTTTGCACCCGCTTTCAACGTCGTCGCGTGCCACACGAGCAGGGGCAAAAGCCAAAGCGGTAGTGTTGGTCATCGTAACTTCGCAACCTGAACTCTAGCGTAAAAATAAAAAAACTCAAACACTCTGACGATGACTGTTCATCAACTGCAAGTCATCTCGCCAGTTGATCGGCATATCCAAACAGGGCCGGAAGGCCGCCAGTGTGCCAAAAAAGAACGGTCTTTTTGGCGAGTTGACCCTGACGCGCCAGTGCGATTAATCCGGCCATAGCCTTGCCGGAATAGACCGGATCAAGGAACAGGCCTTCGGTTGTTGCCGCCAGCGAGATTGCCTCCGCGACGGCCGGGTTCATCTGACCGTAACCGGGGGCGAGTGGGCTGTCGTCGAGCAAAATATCGTTATCGGTGACCGGATTTTCAACATTCAACAGCCGCGCCAAATCGTCGAGCCGTTGGGTTATTCGCGCGCGCTGGCTGGTGGCATCGCG
>CAYPUW010000044.1:2395-11288 GCA_964413925.1 uncultured Rhodobacter sp.
ACGTTGCCATTTTGGCGATAAAGCTCAGACGGGCTTGGCACGCGCTCCTCTTGCTGGATGTGGCAGGCCATGCCGAATCGCGCGGCGAAAGCGGCGGCCGTGCGAGCGTAATTTGACTGCACCGCGCCTGTGATCAGGATCGTGTCGGCCCCCTCGACCAACGCCTGACCGAAGTAAAACTCAAGCTGTCGAACCTTATTGCCACCAAACCCAAACCCGGTGCAATCGTCGCGCTTCACAAACAGATCAATGCTCAGCGCGCGCCCAAGATTAGCCAGCGGCTCGATCCGGGTGGGCACATGCGCCACCTTTACGCGGGCAAACCGTTTCAGGTTGGTTTTAATGACCATGGCGACCTCCACTTGCGGGGATATTTTGGGCGCGCTAAGTTGCGCTGTCGAATTTTGCTTATCAGGATATGAAACATGACCGACCTGCTGACAATCGCCAATTTTAGCAATCTTATGGTGCTTATTTTCCTTCAGGCGGTGCTTGGGTTCGACAACTTGCTCTATGTCTCGATTGAAAGCCAGCGCGCGCCTGAGAAGAGCCAAAGCCGGGTGCGATTTTGGGGTATTATCATCGCGGTCGTTTTGCGGATCATCTTGTTATTCGTGATGTTCAAATTGATCGAAAGCATGAAGGTGCCGTTTTATATTTTCGAGTTTCCGGGAATCATCGAGGGTGGCGTTAACTTTTCAACTCTGGTGTTTTTGATCGGCGGCGGTTTTATCATGTATACAGCCGTGCGCGAAATCTCGCATATGTTGATGATCGAACAGCTTGGGTCCGACAGCGGCAAGCCCAAAAGCTCGGCCGTTCAGGTGATAACCATGATCGTGCTGATGAACCTGGTGTTTAGCTTTGATTCGATTCTGTCGGCGATTGCCATCACCAAGGTGTTTGCCATTCAGGCCATCGCGATTGTGATCTCGGGGATTGCCATGCTGGCGCTGGCCGACGGGGTGACGGCGTTTTTGAAGAAAAACCGTATGTATGAGGTGCTGGGCCTGTTCATTTTGCTGATTGTCGGGGTGGTGTTGTTGGGCGAGGCCGGAACCGCCGCCGCCCATGCCATGCAGCAAGATGAGTTGCAAATCCGGGTGTTTGGTCATGCGCTCGTGCCTATATCGAAATCGACCTTCTATTTCTCGGTGATCGTACTGGTATTGGTTGAAGTTATCCAAACCGGATATCAGCGTGCGCTGGCGGCCCAGCGAGCGGATAAGGAACAATAACGGATAAGAGAGGCCGCTTGCCAACCGGATTGCGGCGGGGTCTTTGACATTTGCATGATAAAAGCGGCAAATGCTGGTCAGATTACGTTTATGCACTTGCGAGAGTCGTCTCGTAAACCCGCAACCGGCGCGAGTATCGCCAAATATTGAGAAATATGCGACTTGATGCGTGACAACCTGCCTCATTCTCGACCGCGCTGGCTGAACGCGCTGGCATTTGCGGCACTCGCCTTGCTGGCTGCCTGCGCCGAAAATCCGAACCTGTCCAAGCCGGCGCAAGAAATCGCCGGCCCAAAACGCTCGGCCGAGAGTTTGCGGCTGCAAAAATATTATGCCAGCACCCAGTCCCGGCTGTTGGCGCAGGGTCTGTTGCGCACCGATGGCGGGGGGCCGGACACGCCTTTCTCGGCGGCAACGCTTGTACGTGACTTTGAGAAAATCGCGCTGTTTGACGAATATGCCCTGCTCAACGGTCGTTTTGTAGCCAAACAGACCCCGAGCGCGCTGCGGCGTTGGCAGCAACCTGTGCGCATCGGCATCGTGTTTGACGCCCTCATTCCCGAAGAAACTCGCGTAAAAGATCGCGCAAATGTGGTCGTTTATGCCAAACGTCTGGCCCGCCTTACCGGTGTGGATATTCGTGTCACCGACAAAAACCCGAACTTTAATGTGCTGTTTTTATACCGCGACGCACAGAAAACCATCGGCCCTGAGCTTATAAAACTTGTGCCGCGCATTGATCCGGTTGTCATTCGGGAAATAGCTAACTCGCCGCGTAATACTTTTTGCGTGGCGTACGCGTTTTCCGACAAATACGGCTCCACCGCTTATTCCTCGGCGATTATTTTAATCAAGGCGGAGCATTCCGACCTAATGACGCTTTCGTGCATTCACGAGGAGTTGGCCCAAGCGATGGGTCTTGCCAATGACAGCCCGGATGCGCGGCCCTCGATCTTTAACGATGACGAGGAATTCGCGCTGCTGACCCGTCACGACGAGTTGCTGCTGCGGATGCTTTATGACCCGCGCCTGAAACTTGGTATGTCAAATCAGGCGATCCGCGCGATTCTGCCGGCTATTGCGCGCGATGTGCTGAAGGGGAACACCTGAAGAAATGGTGGGCCGTGCTTGGGTCGGGTGGCTGGTGCTTGTCTTTTAAGACTGGCCCTTGAATAAGAACAAAAAGGGATCAATCTTAAGGCCAGCAAAGGAATCACCGATGAACCAGCTCGCCGCGCCACCAGAACGCACTCCCCGCGAAAAGCTCGAGGGGGGAAAGAAGTTTGTCCTTCACACCCCGTTTCAGCCCGCAGGCGATCAGCCGACCGCGATCCGCGAACTGGTTGAGGGCATTACCGACGGCGAGCAAAATCAGGTTTTGCTGGGCGCGACCGGCACGGGCAAGACCTTCACTATGGCCAAGGTGATTGAGGCCACACAGCGGCCTGCGATCATTCTTGCGCCAAACAAAACCCTCGCGGCCCAGCTTTATGGCGAGTTCAAAGGGTTTTTCCCTGAAAACTCGGTCGAGTATTTCGTCAGCTTTTACGACTACTACCAGCCCGAAGCCTATGTAGCCCGCTCTGACACCTTCATCGAGAAGGAGAGCCAGATCAACGAGCAGATCGACCGGATGCGCCACGCCGCGACCCGCGCATTATTAGAGCGCGACGACGTGATCATCGTCGCCTCGGTTTCCTGCATCTACGGCATCGGCTCGGTCGAAACCTACGGCGCCATGACCATCGACCTTGTGACGGGCAAGGACTACGATCAGCGCACCTTGATGCAAGATCTTGTAGCACAACAGTATAAACGAAATGATAACGCCTTTATTCGCGGCTCGTTTCGCGTGCGCGGCGACAGCCTTGAAATCTGGCCCGCCCATCTGGACACTCGGGGCTGGCGACTGTCTTTCTTTGGCAACGAGCTTGAGGCGATCACCGAATTTGACACGCTGACCGGGGCGAAAACCGACAATTTGGAAAAAGTTCGGGTCTATGCCAACTCCCATTACGTGACCCCGAAACCCACGCTCAGGCAGGCGATAAAAGAGATCAAAATCGAGCTTGAACAGCGTCTGAAACAGTTCGAGAGCGACGGAAAATTGCTAGAGGCGCAGCGGCTGGAACAGCGCACGCGCTTTGATCTGGAGATGCTGGAGGCGGCCGGGTTTTGCAGCGGGATCGAGAATTATTCGCGCTATCTGACCGGGCGCGCACCGGGCGAACCGCCGCCCACTTTATTTGAGTATATCCCTGATAACGCTATTGTTTTCGCCGATGAAAGCCATGTAAGCGTGCCGCAAATCGGCGGGATGTATAAGGGCGACTTTCGCCGGAAATTCACGCTGGCAGAGCATGGATTTCGCCTGCCGTCCTGCATGGATAACCGCCCGCTCAAGTTCGAAGAATGGGACGCCATGCGCCCGCAATCGGTGTTTGTGTCTGCAACTCCGCAAAAATGGGAGATGGAGCAATCGGGGGGTGTTTTCGCCGAGCAGGTGATCCGCCCGACCGGCCTGTTGGACCCAGTAATCGAGATCAGGCCGGTCGAAATGCAGGTTGATGATTTGCTCGATGAGGCACGCCGCGTGGCCGCAGATGGCATGCGCATTCTGGTCACCACCCTGACCAAGCGCATGGCCGAGGATCTGACCGAATACATGCATGAACAGGGCATTCGCGTGCGCTATATGCACAGCGATATTGACACACTTGAGCGGATCGAAATCCTGCGTGATTTGCGCCTTGGCGCGTTTGATGTGTTGATCGGTATTAACCTTTTGCGCGAGGGGTTGGACATCCCAGAATGCGGTCTAGTGGCTATTCTGGACGCGGATAAAGAGGGTTTTTTACGCTCTGAGACCTCGCTCATTCAGACCATCGGGCGGGCTGCGCGAAATTCCGAGGGGCGGGTGATTATGTATGCCGACCGCATCACCGGCTCGATGGAGCGCGCACTTGCCGAAACCGACCGGCGGCGCGACAAGCAGATCGCCTATAACACGCTGCACGGCATCACGCCGACCACCATCAAAAAGAACGTCGATGATGTGTTGTCCGGCCTTTATAATGGCGACACCGATCAGTCGCGCATCACCGCAAAGGTCGCCAAACCGCTGGTTGGGGCTAATCTCGCCGCGCATTTGGAAGGCTTGCGCGCAGAAATGCTCAAAGCAGCGGAAAATCTGGAATTTGAAGAGGCTGCACGAATTCGCGACGAGGTCAAACGGCTGGAGGCGGTGGAATTGGCCATCGCGGATGATCCGCTGGCGCGCCAAAGTACTGTTGATCAGGCGGTGGAGGATGCGGTGACGCGTAAGGGGCGCAGCACCGCTGGCAAGGCCGGAACGGTTGTGTCGCGGGGAAAACCTCGGCGAAAGGGGCGGGTTTAGCGCATAAAATCGCGGGGGTTGCGTCTATTCAACTGAGGGGTATTATCGCGGGATAAGAGTTCTCATTTTCGGCGATTTTATATGGATATGACTGGTGAATATCGCATTGCTGCGACGCGCGATGTGGTTTGGCAGGCGTTAAATGACGCGGATGTCCTGAAGGCCTGCATTCCCGGATGTGAGGAGCTTGAGTGGACCTCCGAAACCACGCTAAGCGCGCGGGTGGTGCAGAAAATCGGCCCCGTGAAGGTCAAGTTCAACGGCGAGGTCGAGCTTGTGAACATCAACGCGCCGCAAAGTTACACCATTCAGGGCGAGGGCAAAGGTGGTGTTGCCGGGTTTGCCAAAGGCGGGGCCGACGTGGTTTTGACCGAAGATGGCGATGAGACCATTCTGTCGTTCGCAGCTAAGGCGCAGGTTGGCGGCAAGATCGCGCAGCTCGGCAGCCGTCTGATTGACTCGACCGCCAAAAAGCTCGCCAATAAATTTTTTAGCAATTTTCACGAGTATTTGAGCAATGACGACCCCGCAGGGGATTAAGACTGACAATATGGGAAAGCGCGGGCCAAACCCGCATGTCTGGGAGGACCAAATGACAACTATCAAAATGACGGTAAACGGGAAATCCGTGGAGAAAGAGGTGGTGGATCAAACTCTGCTATCGGAATTTTTGCGCGAGAATCTACGCCTGACCGGCACCCATGTGGGCTGTGACACCAGCCAATGCGGCGCTTGCACCGTGCTTGTGAACGGAAAATCCATCAAATCCTGCACCACGCTGGCGGTCTCGCTTGACGGGGCCGAGGTGACGACCATCGAGGGGGTCGCCAATGGCGAATTGCACCCGATGCAGGTGGCGTTCAACGACAATCACGGCCTACAATGTGGGTTTTGCACGCCGGGCATGATCATGAGCGGAATAGATATGGTGAACCGCTATAAGGCCTCGGGGCAAGAGCTGACGTCGGACGCGATCCGCCACGAGCTTGAGGGCAATATTTGCCGCTGCACCGGCTATCATAATATCGTGAAATCCATTCAGGACGCAGCCGCCAAGATGTGAGCGGCACCAAGGGAGGAACAAAAAATGAGTGAACAAGGTATAGGTGCCCGCGTCAAACGCAAGGAAGACAAGCGTTTCACGACCGGCAAAGGAAAATACACCGATGATGTGCGCAATGAAAATCAGGCCTATGCGGCCTTCGTGCGCAGCCCATATGCCCACGCGAACGTAAACGGCATCGACGCCAGCGAAGCCGAGGCCATGGACGGGGTGATCGCGGTTCTCAATGGCGCGCAACTGACCGGCGATGAGATTGGCAATATCATTTGCGGCTGGGCTGTGAACTCCAAAGATGGCAGCCCGATGAATATGGGGGCTTGGTCGGCTCTGGCCACCAGCAAAGTGCGCTATCTCGGCGATGCGGTCGCCGTGGTGATCGCGGAAACCCAAGCGCTTGCACGCCAAGCCGCCGAAGCGGTATTGGTTGATTACGAGGTACTGCCTGCCGTGGTTTCGGCGGTCAAGGCGCTGAAAAGCGAAGCGCCGCAATTGCATGACAACGCACCCGGCAACCTGATTTTTGACTGGGAGATCGGCGAGGAGGAGGCGACTGACGCGGCGCTGGCAGGGGCAGCCCACATCACCGAAATGCAGATCGTCAACAACCGTCTCGCGCCAAATCCGATGGAGCCGCGCAGCGCCGTTGCCAGCTATGATGAGGCCGAGGAACATTACACGCTTTACACCACCAGCCAAAATCCCCATGTGGCGCGGTTGATCTTGTCGGCATTTTACAATGTGGCACCCGAGCATAAATTGCGAGTGATCGCGCCGGATGTTGGCGGAGGTTTCGGGGCCAAAATCTATGTCTACCCCGAAGAGATCGTCTGCCTCTGGGCCTCGATGAAAACCAACCGCTCGGTCAAATGGACCTCGGACCGCTCCGAAGCATTCATGACCGATGCGCATGGGCGCGACCATGTTTCGACCGCCAGAATGGGGTTTGATGAGAACAACAAGATCGTCGGTTTTAAGGTTGATACTGTTGCCAATCTCGGCGCTTATATGTCGCTGTTTTCCAGCGCGGTTCCGACCTATCTTTATGCCACATTGCTGAGTGGCCAGTATAATATCGCCAACATCCACTGCAATGTGCGCACGGTTTACACCAACACGGTGCCGGTCGATGCTTATCGCGGGGCTGGGCGGCCAGAGGCGTGCTATCTGGTTGAAAGGATGATGGAAACCGCCGCGCGCGAGCTTGGCGTTGATCCCGGTGAATTGCGTCGTGGCAACTTTATCGGCGAATTCCCCCATCAAACGCCGGTGATTATGGCCTATGATGCGGGTGATTTCGCGGGCAATCTGGACCAGTCAAAAGAAGCCGCTGATGTGGATGGGTTTGCCGCGCGAAAAGCGGCATCTTTGGCCAATGGCAAGCTGCGGGGCATGGGCTATTCGTGCTATATCGAGGCTTGTGGGATTGCACCATCCGCCGCCGTTGGCTCGCTCGGGGCCGGGGTTGGCCTTTGGGAAAGTGCCGAGGTTCGGGTCAATCCCGTCGGCACAATCGAGGTTCTGACCGGCAGTCACAGCCACGGTCAGGGGCATGAAACCACGTTTGCGCAGGTGGTCGCGGATCGGTTTGATCTACCAATTGAAAATATCCAGGTCGTGCATGGCGACACGGATAAAGTGCAGTTTGGCATGGGGACCTATGGCTCGCGTTCCGGCGCGGTTGGCCTTTCGGCTATCGTCAAGGCAATGGATAAGGTCGAGGCCAAAGTGAAAAAGATCGCGGCCCATATTCTAGAGGCCAGCGAGGAGGATATCGTCATCGAGGGCGGGCAAGTCAAAGTTGCCGGAACCGATAAGGCGATGGGCTGGCACGAGGTTGGGCTGACGGCCTATATGGCGCATAATCTGCCCGAAGGGATGGAGCCGGGTCTGAAGGAAGGTGCGTTTTACGACCCCGTCAACTTCACATTCCCGGCTGGCACCTATATTTGCGAGGTCGAAGTTGACCCTGAAACCGGTGTTACCACCATTGAGCGCTTTACCGCCGTTGACGATTTTGGCACGATTATCAACCCGATGATCGTTGAGGGTCAGGTCCACGGGGGTGTTGCCCAAGGGATCGGACAGGCCATGTTGGAGGGGGTGGTTTATGATGATGACGGCCAGCTTCTGACCGGCTCTTACATGGATTACACCATGCCGCGCGCCGATGATTTACCGTTTTACAAGGTGCTGCATAACTCGACGGTGTGTCCAAACAATCCGCTCGGTATCAAGGGTTGTGGCGAGGCCGGAGCGATTGGCGCACCGCCTGCAGTGATCAACGCCATCACCGACGCCATCGGCAATAATGATTTGGCGATGCCGGCAACCCCGCAAAATGTCTGGGCCGCCATTCAGGCGTCGGGCAAATCCATCGCAGCACAATAAGGGAGGAAAGATCATGTATTCAACAACTTATCACAAGCCTGCATCGATTGAAGATGCGATTACCGCCCTAAATGGTGGGGAGGATGCCAAGATTTTGGCCGGGGGGCAGACTCTGATTGCCACCATGAAACAACATCTCGCCGCCCCGAGCGATCTGGTGGATATCCGCGCGATTGGCGGCATGTCTGGCATCTCGACGGCAGGCGGAGGGTTAACCATTGGCGCGGCAACCACTCATGCCGAGGTCGCGGACAGTGCGGAGGTGAAGAGCCACTGTTCGGCCCTTTGTGATCTGGCGGGCGGGATTGGCGACCCTGCGGTGCGCCATCAGGGGACCATTGGCGGCTCGCTCGCCAATAATGATCCTGCGGCCGATTATCCGGCGGCGATGCTGGCCTTGGGGGCGACCATCAAGACCAACACGCGCGAGATCGCGGCGTTGGATTTCTTTGATGGCTTGTTCACAACCACGCTTGAGGAAAACGAAATCATAGTTTCGATCAGCATTCCGGCCCCGCAAAAGGCCGCGTACGCGAAATTCCCGCAACCGGCGTCGCGATTTGCGCTGGTCGGGGTGTTTGTGGCGCAGACCGATGACGGCGTTCGCGTGGCCATAACTGGTGCTGGCGAAGACGGGGTTTATCGCCATCAAGGTCTGGAGGAAGCGCTTGGCTCGGACTGGTCCGCAAGCGCTGCCGCTGGCGTTTCCATATCGCCAGACGGGCTGATGTCGGACCTTCACGGCACCGCCGCATATCGTGCCAACCTCATCGGTGTGATGGCAAAACGTGCGGTTGCCGCAGCCTG
>CAYPUW010000045.1:0-11282 GCA_964413925.1 uncultured Rhodobacter sp.
AGTTGTGGAATGTTGTCATCACCTATCACGGCATCCTGATGATGTTCTTTGTGGTCATTCCGGCGCTGTTTGGCGGCTTTGGCAACTATTTCATGCCGCTGATGATTGGCGCGCCGGACATGGCGTTTCCGCGTATGAACAACCTCAGCTACTGGATGTATGTGGCGGGGGCCTCGTTGGGCCTTGTGTCGCTGTTCACCCCCGGAGGTGGGGGACAGCTTGGCTCGGGAGTTGGGTGGGTGCTTTATGCGCCGCTATCGGTGCGCGAGGGCGGTATGTCGATGGATTTCGCCATTTTCGCGGTCCATCTATCTGGCGCGAGTTCGATCCTTGGCGCGATCAATATGATCACCACGTTCCTCAATATGCGCGCGCCGGGCATGACCTTGCATAAAACGCCGCTGTTTGCGTGGTCGATCTTTGTCACCGCTTTGCTCATTTTGCTCAGCTTGCCGGTTCTGGCGGGTGCGATCACCATGTTGCTGACGGACCGAAATTTCGGCACCACGTTCTTTGATCCGGCCGGTGGAGGTGATCCTATCCTTTATGAGCATCTGCTCTGGTTCTTTGGTCACCCCGAAGTTTACATGATCATCTTGCCGGGATTCGGTATCATCAGCCATGTGATCTCGACCTTCTCCAAAAAGCCGATCTTTGGCTATTTGCCGATGGTTTACGCCATGGTCGCGATTGGTGGTTTGGGCTTTGTGGTCTGGGCGCACCATATGTACACCGTGGGTCTGAGCCTGACGCAGCAGAGCTATTTCATGCTGGCGACAATGGTGATCGCGGTGCCGACGGGGATCAAGATATTTAGCTGGATCGCAACCATGTGGGGCGGCTCGATCGAGCTTAAAACCCCTATGCTGTTTGCAATTGGCTTTATCTTTATCTTCACCGTGGGTGGGGTGACCGGCATCGTGCTTAGCCAAGCTGGCATTGATCGGGTTTACCACGACACCTATTACGTCGTGGCGCATTTCCACTATGTGATGAGCCTCGGGGCGGTGTTCGCGATATTCGCCGGGATATACTATTGGATCGGCAAGATGTCGGGACGGCAATATCCCGAATGGGCTGGCAAGCTGCATTTCGCGGTGTTCTTTATCGGTGCCAACATCACCTTCTTCCCACAGCACTTTTTGGGCCGCCAAGGTATGCCACGCCGCTATATCGACTATCCCGAAGCGTTTGCTTACTGGAATAAGGTCTCGTCAATCGGTGCGTTCATCACGTTTGCATCGTTCATCTTCTTCCTTGGCGTGATTTTCTACACCCTGCGTTGGGGCAAAAAAGTGACCGAGAATTCCTATTGGGGCGAGTATGCCGACAGTCTGGAATGGACCTTGCCCTGCCCTCCGCCGGCGCACACATTCGAGACCCTGCCGACGCCTGATATGTGGGATAAGCCGAACCAGCATTAATGCCGGTTCAATGGCGTGAAAATAATCTGGCCTCGGAGGAATTCGGGGCCAGTTTTGATTTGGGGCCTGATAGCCCACCGATATTTGCCGCCTATATCACCCCTAACCGATCCCTGTCGCGGCGTGGCTTGGCATGGCTGATGCTGGCGATCTGGGCTTTTGTGACCGTGCCACTTTTGGCTTTGCTGGGCACGGCTGCCTTTTGGGTCATTCTGGGGTTTCTAAGTTTTGCCATGGCCGCGCTTTGGTATTTTATCGAGCGCAATAACCGCGATGGAACCCTCTTTGAAGAGCTATTGCTCTGGCCTGACCGCATTGCCGTCACTCGGTTCAATCCGCGCGCCGAGAGCCAAAGCTGGCACGCGCACCCCCATTGGACCACGCTGAACATCAAGGCCGAAGGTGGCCCGGTGGAGAATTATCTGACCCTCAAAGGCAATCAGCGAACGATAGAGCTTGGCACATTTCTCAGCCCTCAGGAGCGCCGCGTTTTATATGACCAGCTTGGCGAGAAGCTCGCGCAGATCAAAACCTTCCGGCATGAGCGCTGATTTCTCCCCGCGCGGCCTCCTCACGATAAAATTAAACCAAACTTCACCAATAACCCGCTATAGTCGCCGGAATTCACCGTTCAAACCAGCAGGTCTCTTGATGTATCGCGCCCTTGCTCTCTTGTTATTCGTGCCAATTGCCGCCTTCAGCGAAGAGGTTCTGTCGGTGGAGCAGTTTCAGGCGTTCGTTCAAGGAAAAACCGTCTATTACGCCCAACAAGGCCGCCCTTATGGGGCCGAGCAATATTTACCGGGGCAAAAGACCATTTGGCAATATTCGGACGGAACGTGTAGCAAAGGTATCTGGTATGTGCGCAAACAGCTCATTTGCTTTCTCTATGAGGGTGATAGCGAGGAGCAATGCTGGCAATTTCTTAACAAGGACGGCACCTTCGCCGCCCGCGCCGCAGGGCGCGAACCCGAGGCTGATCTGGATGTTGTCTGGACCGATGAGCAACCGATTGCCTGCAAAGCGCCCGGAATTGGGGTGTAAAAACCGCCAGCAATCGGGGCGCAGGGCTTACTTATTCGGGTCAGATTTATCCGGGTCTTCCTTACCGATACCTTGAAAAACGAACTTGAGTGGGAACACCCAGCCCACCCCCAGAACCACATAGATCAACAGCTCAACCAGTGTTGACTGGCGCTCAAACGAGGTGGCGACGGCGACGGCCAGCACGATGTAGACCGGCAGACCGACGATCAGAACCAGCACGGACAGGCGACGGCGGGCTTTGTATGAGAGCGCCATCAGTCGGCAAACGGGTCAGTGACAAGGATGGTATCCTCGCGCTCGGGGCTGGTGGACAAAAGCGCGACCGGGCAGCCGATCAGCTCTTCAACCCGGCGCACATATTTGATCGCTTCGGCAGGAAGCTCGGCCCAACTTCGCGCACCTTGGGTGCTTTCGCTCCAGCCTTTCATGGTCTCATAAATCGGCGTGGCACGCGCCTGCTCATCGGCGGCGATTGGCAGGTGGTCAAGCCGTTTGCCATCAAGATCATAGGCCACGCAAATCTTCAGCGTCTCAAACCCGTCCAGCACATCGAGCTTGGTTAACGCGATCCCGTTCATACCCGACGTAGCACAAGTCTGGCGCACCAAAACTGCATCAAACCA
The DNA here is from genome assembly GCA_964413925.1 of uncultured Rhodobacter sp. Classification (GTDB taxonomy): domain Bacteria; phylum Pseudomonadota; class Alphaproteobacteria; order Rhodobacterales; family Rhodobacteraceae; genus UBA5972. Next base: position 3,095 of record CAYPUW010000045.1, read on the forward strand.
GCCACAGCGCCGCTGCCGCCCGGTCACGGTGCCAAATTCATGCCCCCGCTCGCCCAAGCGCTGGCCGTCGGAGTCCTCAAGCTCGGCCGGAAACGGCCCCTCGCCCACCCGCGTGGTGTAGGCCTTGACGATGCCAAGCACGAAATCAATCGCCCCCGGCCCAATCCCCGTGCCAGTCGCCGCCTGCCCCGCAATCACATTGGAGGAGGTCACGAACGGGTAGGTGCCAAAATCAATATCCAGCAGCGCCCCTTGCGCGCCTTCAAACAAAATCCGCTTGCCAGCGCGGCGCTGCTCGTTCAACACCTTCCAAACCGGCGCCGCGTAAGGCAGAACCTGCGGCGCGATTTCGTTGAGTTGCGCCAGTAAATCATCGCGATCAATCGCCTCCATGCCAAGCCCTCGGCGCAAAGCATCGTGATGGACCAACAAGCGATCAACCCGCAACTCCAGCGTGGCCGGATCGGCCAGATCAGCCACCCGAATAGCGCGCCGCCCGACCTTATCCTCGTAAGCCGGGCCAATGCCACGCCCAGTGGTGCCGATTTTGGCAACCGAAATATGGCTCTCGCGCGCACGATCAAGCTCACCATGCACGGGCAAAATAAGCGGTGCGTTTTCGGCAATCATCAGGTTTTCGGGGCTGATCTTCACGTTCTGAGCGCGCAGCTTTTCGATCTCTGCGATCAGATGCCACGGGTCTAAAACGACGCCGTTGCCAATGACGCTAAGTTTGCCGCCGCGCACAATACCCGAGGGCAACAGCGACAATTTATAGACCTCGCCATCAATGACCAGCGTGTGACCGGCGTTGTGGCCCCCCTGAAAGCGCGCGATCACATCGGCGCGCTCGCTAAGCCAATCCACGATCTTGCCCTTGCCCTCGTCGCCCCATTGCGCGCCGACAACCACTACATTGGCCATGTCATGCGACCTCTCTTAACTGAATTGAAACCCGAGCCTTCCTATACTGGGCGCGCGGCGCGGTTGAAACCATAAAATCGTCACAGCACTGGACAGGGCCGCGCCAGTCTGGCAAAAATCGCCTAATTGAGGCAAACGGGGATTAAACATGACCGGCTTTCTGGCCCGCTGGGTACTTGCGTTCGGCTTGCTGACGGCGACCTATAACCCCACCCCGTGGAATTATCTGGTGTGGTCGGTTGAGAATTACAGCCTGCAAACGCCAATGGTGGTGCTGGGGGGCTTGTTGCTGATTGCTGGCTATATCATTTATCTGCGCGCGACTTTGCGCTCAATCGGCCTGATCGGCATGGGGTTGGTCACGGCCATCGTGCTGGCGGCGGTTTGGGTGCTGCTGGATCAGGGCTTTATGTCGCTGGATAGTCCCGATGTCAAAATCTGGATCACGCTGACTATCTTGTCGTTTGTGCTGGGGATTGGCCTGTCGTGGAGCCATGTGCGCCGCGCCATTTCCGGTCAGTCCGATATGGACGATCTAAGCGAGTAACCGCTTGAACAAGGGCCATCAAATCCCTAAATAAGCCCATCGACAAGGCCTTGGCCATCCTTTAGACAACGCAGGCGCAAACGCCGAATTTCGAAGAGACGAGCACATGGAAAACATCATTCTGATCATCCACCTTATTCTGGCACTTTGCCTGATCAGCATCGTTTTGTTGCAACGCTCCGAAGGCGGCGGTCTGGGAATTGGCGGCGGCGGAGGTGGGGCGATGTCCGGTCGCGCAGCGGCCTCGGCCCTGACCAAACTGACGTGGATATTTGCCGCCGGCTTTATCGCCACATCAATTACGCTGACTATTCTTGCGGCCAAAAACGCGGCAGGGGACTCCGTAATCGAGCGGTTGGGAGCGAAAGCCGCACCCGTGGCCGAGGCTCCGGCGACACCAGCCACGCCTGCTACGCCACCCGCAGACACGCTCGTCCCACCGCCAGAAGCGGGCGCACCGGCGACACCGCCTAAACCGACACAATAGTCGCTTAACCACCACTGCTTGTTGGAACTGTGCAATTTTCTACAGGATATTGCGGCTCTGACCTTGCCAAAGCTGCGCGAATCTACTACTAGTCAAATCCCGTGATACAGGGGGTAAACTAGCTGGTTTCGCCTGTAATATGTTGATTTCACGGGGGTTTCCGCTACACATGGCTCGATTTGTTTTCATCACTGGTGGCGTGGTTTCGTCGCTTGGAAAAGGCCTCGCCTCCGCCGCACTTGGCGCATTGCTGCAAGCACGCGGCTATTCTGTGCGCTTGCGCAAACTCGACCCCTACCTCAATGTCGACCCGGGCACCATGAGCCCGTTTGAGCATGGGGAGGTTTTCGTGACCGATGACGGGGCCGAAACCGATCTCGACCTTGGCCATTACGAGCGATTCACCGGCGTTGCCGCGCGCCAGACCGACAGCGTCTCGTCAGGCCGCATCTATTCCAACGTGCTGGAAAAAGAGCGTCGCGGTGATTACTTGGGCAAAACCATCCAAGTCATTCCCCATGTTACCAATGAAATCAAAGACTTCATCCATATCGGCGAAGACGAGGTCGACTTCATGCTGTGCGAAATCGGCGGCACGGTTGGCGATATCGAGGGGCTGCCGTTCTTTGAGGCCATCCGCCAATTCGCTCAGGAACAGCCGCGCGGCGACTGTATTTTCATCCACCTCACCCTGCTGCCCTATATGGCTGCATCGGGTGAATTGAAAACCAAACCGACCCAGCACTCGGTCAAGGAGCTGCGCTCGATCGGGCTTGCACCTGACATCCTGCTATGCCGTTCGGAACGGGAAATTCCCGAAAAAGAGCGGGCCAAGCTTGCGCTGTTTTGCAACGTGCGAGAAGACGCAGTGATTGCGGCGCGTGATCTGAAATCAATCTACGAGGCCCCCCTCGCCTATCACAATGTGGGCCTTGATCGTGCGGTTCTCAAAGCGTTTCAGATATCTCCCGCGCCTCGCCCAAAACTGGCGAAATGGCAGGATGTTGCGGATCGGGTTTACAACCCCGAAGGCGAGGTCTTGGTGGCCATTGTTGGCAAATACACCCAACTGGAAGACGCCTATAAATCCATCGCCGAGGCGCTGACCCATGGCGGCATCCAGAACCGCGTCAAGGTAAAATACGAGTGGATTGACAGCGAGATTTTTGAACGCGAAGACCCCGCCCCCCATCTGGAACGGTTCGACGCAATCCTCGTTCCCGGTGGGTTTGGCGAGCGCGGCACCGAAGGCATGCTGAAAGCGGCACAATTCGCACGCGAACGCAAAGTCCCCTATTTCGGCATCTGCCTCGGCATGCAACTCGCCGTGATCGAAGCGGTGCGTAACCTCGCCAAGATCGAGGATGCGGGTTCTGAGGAGTTTGATCGGGAGTCGGGAAAAAAGCGTTTTACACCAGTGGTTTACCACCTCAAAGAATGGGTCGAAGGAGATCGGACCATCCAACGCAAAGCCACGGATGACAAGGGTGGAACCATGCGCTTGGGGGCCTATAACGCGACGCTGCGCAAAGGCAGTCAGGTTGCCAAAATCTACCAGAGCGAAACCATTTCCGAGCGTCATCGCCACCGCTATGAGGTTGATCTTAGCTTTCGTGAGCCGCTGGAAAAACACGGCATGATCTTCTCCGGTATGTCCCCCGACGGACGCCTGCCAGAGATCGTTGAACTACTGGATCACCCGTGGTATATCGGCGTGCAATTCCATCCGGAATTGAAATCAAAACCGTTCGAGCCCCATCCTCTGTTTGCCGATTTCGTGCGTGCGGCGGTCGCTCAATCTCGGCTCGTTTAAGGAATAAAGCATGTCCAAGGGATATTGGGTTGCAAATGTCGACGTGGAAAACCTCGACGAATACAAGAAATATGTCAAAGCCAACGCCGAACCATTCGCCAAATACGGCGCGCGTTTTCTGACCCGTGGCGGCAAGGCCGAAGTGGTTGAAGGCAGCCAGAAAAGCCGAATCGTCGTGATCGAGTTCAAAGATTTTGAGACCGCGCGCGCCTGCTACTATTCACCCGAATATCAAAACGCGATGAAGCTTCGTATCGGTCATTCCAGCGCCAATCTGGCAATCGTCGAAGGTTGGAAAGCATAGAGGTTAATATCATGATATCTTTACTAAAACGCCTAATGTCTTCCACGCCCGAGCCGCTTGGAGCGACCGACGCCCGGCTGGCCCTGTCCGCCCTTTTGGTGCGCATTGCGCGCAGTGACGGGCAGTATGATGGCGACGAGGCTGCAGAAATTACCGCGATATTAATGACCCGCTACGCTCTTAGTCAGCAAGAAGCCGAGGCATTGCGACAGCAGGCCGAACTTCTTGAGGAGGACGCCCCGGACACGGTTCGTTTCACCCGGGCAATAAAGGACGCGGTCGCATACGAGGATCGCGCAGCGGTGGTTGAAGCGCTTTGGGACGTGGTTCTGGTAGACGGAAAACGCGATCAAAATGAAGATGGTCTGATGCGGCTAGTGGTTAAGCTTTTGGGCATCTCCGACCGCGAAAGCGCATTCGCGCGCCAACGCGTGACGGCTCGACGGGGGTGATTGCCAGCCTTGGGATGTATATGCGGCCCGAAACCGAGGCCGCGACCCGCCGTTTTTGGACCGACATTCGCGACCGTTTGCGCCTTAAGGGCATTGATGCGCCTGAAAACCTTGAACAAGACGCGCCATTTTGGCCGGTTTGGCGCGCAGATAATCTACTGTTCAGCCAAACTTGCGGGCGACCATTCGCCACCGAACTTCACCACAGCGTAGCCCTGATCGGCACGCCAGATTATGGCCACGAGAACTGTCCGCCCGGCTATTACCGCAGTGCGTTCGTTGTGCGGCGAAACGATCCCCGCTTGACCTTGGCCGAGTTTGCTCAAACGGTGTTTGCCTATAACGAAACCTGCTCCCAATCCGGTTGGGCATCGCCACAATTTCACTTTAAGAAACACGGGCTTCGCTTTGAAAGCATTCATGAAACCGGAGGTCACGCTCGCTCTGCCCTTGTTGTAGCAAAGGGGTGCGCAGACATTACGGCGATCGACGTCTTAAGCTGGGATATGATCAAACAATATGACGGACTGGCGTCAGAACTGACCGTCATCGACTGGACTGAGCCCACGCCGGGCCTGCCATATATCACGTCCAAAACCCAAGTAAAAAACCTCCTTGAAGCGGCAGTTCAAGACGCAATAAGCGCGCTGACGGCGCCAGATCGGCAGATTTTACGCCTGAAATCGCTGGTCCATATCCCGCGCGAGCATTACTTGTCGCTGCCCTCGCCATAACTCCGCGCGCGCCCTTCCTCTTGGAGAAAAATATCCTCGCCGAAGGCAGTTTTCAGAAAAATGCCTGCAATCCGGTTTGCGCACGACCCAAAATAAGTGCATGCACATCATGGGCACCTTCATAGGTGTTAACGGTTTCAAGATTGACCATGTGGCGCATGATTTGAAACTCTTCGGAAATCCCATTGCCACCATGCATATCGCGCGCCATCCGCGCAATATCGAGCGCCTTGCCGCAGTTATTGCGCTTAATCAACGAGATCATTTCCGGCGCGGCCGAGGCCTGATCCATCAGACGGCCCACACGCAAAGCGGCTTGCAAACCCAATGTGATCTCGGTCTGCATATCGGCGAGTTTTTTCTGATAAAGCTGCATTCCGGCCAAAGGTTTGCCAAATTGCTTACGGTCCAACCCATATGATCTGGCCGCCTGCCAACAAAACTCGGCTGCCCCCATCACGCCCCAAGCTATACCGTAACGCGCGCGGTTCAGGCAGCCAAATGGTCCCTTAAGCCCTTGAACATGCGGTAATAATGCGTCTTCGCCCACCTCAACCCCATCCATAACAATCTCGCCGGTGGTGGAGGCTCGAAGCGATAATTTTCCGTTAATTTTCGGGGCCGACAGCCCTTTCATGCCTTTTTCCAACACAAAGCCACGAATTTTGCCATCGTGATGGTCCGACTTGGCCCAGACCACGAAAACATCGGCAAACGGCGCGTTGGATATCCAGGTTTTGGCCCCACGCAACACATAGCCGCCTTGAACTTTTTCAGCGCGCGTCTTCATCCCGCCGGGGTCAGATCCGGCATCCGGCTCGGTCAGCCCAAAACAGCCAATCCATTCACCACTAGCCAGTTTTGGCAAGTATTTCTGGCGCTGTTCCTCAGTGCCATACGCGTAGATCGGATACATGACCAAGGAAGATTGCACCGACATCATCGAGCGATATCCCGAATCAACCCTCTCGATCTCGCGCGCGGCCAGTCCGTAGCTGACATAGCCCGCCCCGATACCGCCATATTCCTCGGGGATGGTGGTGCCCAGCAAGCCCATTTCACCCATTTCGGCGAACAGGCCGGGGTCTGATTTTTCCTCACGATAGGCATCAATGACACGCGGTTGCAGCTTTTCTTGGGCAAAAGCGCGGGCAGCGTCGCGAATCATGCGCTCATCTTCCCCAAGCTGCCCCTCCAGCAGCAAAGGATCGTCCCACTGAAAGCTGGAGAGATCGGGCGCATCTTTGGGTTTCAGAACGGGGGCCGTGCTCATGGGTTAATCCTTTTTTCACTCATTTATCTAGGTAACGCCGTACCTGAATATCTAGAAAGGTACAATCTTTGTGCTTCATGCAGTTGCAGACGCGCAAAAAAGCCGCAGCACCGCGTTCAACCGTGGCGGTCGTTAGAGTTTTATGTAAATAACGAACCAACGCCAATATATAGCCATAATTCCGCACCAAAATACCACAGCCATAGCAACACTCGGCGCGGATTTGCGTCAATTTGGTCCGGTACAACAGGAGGACGTTGTGAAAACCACCACCCTTGCCTTCGTTCTCGCCGCTCTCACGGGTGGATTTGTTAACGACTTTGTTAATAGCGCCGCAGCCGAGACCGTACGATTTGGCACGGTGGCCGCGTATCCGCCTTACAATTATTTAGATTCCGAGGGTGAGTTGCAAGGGTTTGACGCAGATCTTGGCAAGGCCATTTGCGCGCGTGCGGCACTTGAGTGCGATTGGGTATTGGCTCCGTGGCCGGAGTTGATTTCCCAACTTGGCGACAACGAGTTTGACGTGATCATGAGCGGATTTGGCATCACTGCTGCACGAAAACTGCAACTTCGCTTCTCAACCCCTTATATTTCAGCACAAAAAGCGGCAGTGCTGGCGCTAAAAGACTCTGTTGATTTCTCGTCCGGCGCGACAATTGGTGTCAAAACCAACAGCCTTCAAGCGGAATATATTCATCAAACCGACTGGAACACCCGCCAATTTAACACTCCATCCGCAGGGATCAAGGCGGTTTTGGATCAGAGCATTTCCGGTTTTCTGGCCGATCAAGCCTATTTGCAAACAATCGTCGCCAGTAACCCCGACACATTTACCTTGGTTAACAAAGATATCCCCATCGAGGGCAAAATCGGGATCGGTGCCGCAAAGTCCTCATCGCTTTTGCCAACGCTCAACTCGGCAATCGCCTCACTTCAGTCTGACGGCACCATCGGCACCTTGATTTCCAGGTGGTTTAAGGGCGAGAACCAAGCTGCGAGCGGCTCGGATTAACCTCTAGTTGACCTTCGTTAATTGACTGGTGATAGTCCAGAGTAACGCCTGAGCCAATCCGCTCGCTTTGCAGGACCCATCATGACAAACGACAACAAAGACTGGCTCAAAAGCCACAAACACGTCAAATCCCTGCGACTGGCGACCAGCGATCTTAACGGCATGGCGCGCGGCAAGCGCATCCCCGTCGCCCATGCAAACAAGGCCTTTGACGGCGGTTTACGCATGCCCTTATCGACGCTCAATGTGGATATCTGGGGCGAAGATATTGCCGACAGCCCGCTGGTTTTCACCTCAGGAGACGGGGATGGCAGTTTGCGGCCAACCTCGCGAGGGTTGGTACCGATGGACTGGTTCAACAGCCCCTCGGCCTTGTTGCCGCTTTGGATGTTTACCGATGATGGCGCGCCTTTTTTGGGCGACCCCCGCCACGCCTTGGCCCGCGTGATCGAGCGATATAAAGCCCGCAGCCTCACCCCCGTGGTCGCCACCGAGCTGGAGTTTTATCTGTTGGACGGCAAATCAGCCCAGCCAAGCCCCCCTCGCGCGCCACTTTCCGGGCAGGTTTTGGCGGCAAAAGACGTGCTGGCGCTGAGCGGTCTGGACGCGTTTGATGACTTTTTCACCGATCTTTATGCC
>CAYPUW010000046.1:0-11270 GCA_964413925.1 uncultured Rhodobacter sp.
CATTACAATCTGGAATATGGGGGACACGCTCGGAACATACAAGGCACATTGACCAATAAAATAAGGGGAAAATTGGCAATTTCGGAATACTATGGATGCGCAAGGGGCAGATTCCTTCTCCGCCAACATCATATAGCAATAAACGATGGGGCTACCCCAATTAACTGCTTTAGATGACGTCTAATCTGAACGGTAAAACCTCGCAAGCGTGGCTGGAGATCTGATACTCAGCGCGCTTCCTTGATCATCCGGGCGACCCGGATTTTGACGGTTTTGATCGCGTCTCTCTTGACCGGGCCATAGCCACGAATATCGAGCGGGGCGCTTAGGATTTCCAGCCACGCTTGCGAGGTTTTGTCGCTCAGCTCATCGCTGGCCTGATCCATTATTTCGCAGTACCAGCGGATCAGGTCGCGCTCAACGCGGCGTTCAGAGGTTTGTCCAAATGGGTCCAACTTCGTGCCGCGAAGGGGTTTCATCGCTGCCAGTACTTGAAATCCGGTTGCCATCCATGACCCGAACCGGCGTTTGCGCGGGCGACCCATCGCGTCGTTTGATCGCGAGATGAGCGGTGGGGCCAGATGGTAATTGACCTTGAAACCGGGCGCGAACGTGTCGTGAAGGAGTTTCTCGAAACCGGGGTCGCGGTGGAGGCGCGCGACCTCGTATTCGTCTTTATAGGACATGAGCCGGAATAGGGAAATCGCCACCGCGCGGACAAACTCCTCGATGTCGTCTGATTTGAGGTTGCCCTGAAAACCGGCAATGCGCGATTTATACAGGTCGGCGTAATCGGCGTTTTGGTAGCTGGTCAGAAATGCCGCCCGCGTGGCGATCAGTTGGTCAAGCGATGGGCGCGCCGGAGGTTGGGTCGCCACACCATTGCCAAGCGCCTCCGGTGTTTGCGCCATGACGCGACCCGAGGCAAAGGCTGCTTTGTTGGCGTCGATTGCAACGCCGTTCAGTTCAATGGCGCGCAACAGGGCCGCTTGCGAAATCGGCACCAGTCCTTTTTGCCACGCAAAGCCAAGCATCATCACATTGGAAAAAACCGCGTCGCCCAACAGTGTTTCGGCCAGCGCGTTGGCGTCAAGTATCGAGAGATTTCCCTCCCCCACCACCTTAGTGATCGCATTCGCGCGGGTGTCCAGATCAAGGCTGGCGTCGCGATTGCGCACCAAATCTCCGGTTGGCATACGCGCGGAGTTGAGGACGATTTTGGTGTGGCGATCATATGTAGCCGATGCTTTGGGCGACGACGAGACCACGATGTCGCAGCCAATCACCGCATTGGCGGCGCGGGTGTCGATGCGCACCTGATTGACCGCATCCGGCGTCGGACCCAACCGCACAAAGCTGAGCACAGCCCCAAATTTTTGCGAAAACCCGGTAAAATCGAGCACGCCCGCACCCATGTTTTGCAAATGCGCCGCCATGGCGACGAGTGCGCCGACCGTGACCACGCCGGTCCCGCCAACGCCGGTAATCAACAGATCATACGGGCCGGTCAGGGGCTTGATCGCCGGTCGAGGCAAAGCCTGCGCAAGGGCGATAGCTTTTTGCCCCTCGCTGGCACTGTGTTTGCGCCTTTTGCCGTTTATGGTCACAAAACTGGGGCAGAACCCGTCCAGACAGGTGAAATCCTTGTTGCAGCTAGAAAGGTTGATCTGGCGCTTGCGGCCAAATTCGGTCTCCAGCGGCTCGACGCTCAGACAGTTTGACTGGAGCGAGCAATCGCCGCAACCCTCGCAAACCAACGGGTTGATCATTGTAAACCGCGCCGGATCATCAAGCAGGCCGCGCTTACGGCGGCGGCGTTTCTCAGCGGCGCAGACTTGTTCATAGATCAGCACCGACACGCCTTTTTCAACCCGTAACCCCCGCTGCACCCGATCAAGATCGCGCCGATGGTCAATGGTGACGCCCGCAGGGAAGTCCGAGGCGCTGAATTTGGTCGGATCATCCGATACGAGCGCGATCCTCTTCACCCCTTCGGCGCGGCAGATATTAGCGATTGCCATCACGCTGATCGGGCCATCAACAGGTTGCCCGCCAGTCATCGCCACCGCGTCGTTGAACAGGATTTTATAGGTGATATTGGTGCCTGCGGCGATGGCCTGACGGATCGCCATAGAGCCTGAATGATACCATGTGCCCTCGCCCAAATTTTGGAAAACATGGCCATTGCCGGTGAATTTCGAGGACGCGGCCCAATTCACCCCTTCGCCGCCCATCTGGATAAGCGAGCTGGTGTTGCGGTCCATCCAGCTTGCCATCACATGACAGCCGATCCCGGCCAGTGCTCGGGAGCCATCCGGCACCTTTGTCGATGTGTTATGCGGGCAACCCGAACAGAAATAGGGCGTGCGCTGGCCTCCCGACAGCAAAGTCGACAGCAATATCGGCGGGGTGGAGGTGAGTTTTTTGGCCCGTTTCAAAAACCCCTCGTCGGGGAATATGCCGTGCAGTCGCGCCGCAACCAGTGGTGCCAGTTGGCGGGGTGATAACTCGCCGGTCCACGGGACCAGACGGTTTCCCTTGCCGTCATGTTTGCCGACCATGCGCTCGGGCTTGTGGCCGGGCCAGTCATAGAGATATTCCTTGAGCTGGCTTTCGATAATGCCGCGTTTCTCCTCGATCACCAGAACTTCGCGTTTGGAGCGCACGAAATCCAGCGCATCTCGACGCGATAGCGGCCAGACCATACCGACTTTGTAAATCTCGATGCCGAGACGGCGGCAAGTTTTTTGGTCGATATCCAAAAGCCGCAGGGCCTCCATCAGGTCCAGATGACCCTTGCCTGTGGTAACAATCCCAAAACTTGCGTTCTTGGTGGCGAAAATCACGCGGTCAATCGGGTTGGCCTCGGCAAAGGCAAAAACCGCGTGTTTCTTGTGTTCAAGGCGCTCCTCGATCTCCGGGCTGGGCAGATCGGGCCAGCGCAGATGCAATCCACCCGCTGGCATAACGTGATCAGGCGCAACAAACTTTCGGCTCGCGCGCAGTTCGACCGAAAGGGCAGACTCCACCGTTTCAGAGATCGCCTTAAACCCGACCCATGTACCCGAATAACGTGACAGGGCGTAGCCGTACTCGCCATATTCCAGATATTCAGCCACCGAGGCCGGATTGAGCACCGGCATGAACCACGACATGAAAGCGACATCGGATTGGTGCGACATGGAGGACGAAACACAGCCGTGATCGTCGCCCGCCACCACCAGCACGCCGCCAGTTGGCGACGACCCATAGGCATTGCCGTGTTTCAGCGCATCACCGGAGCGGTCAACCCCCGGACCTTTGCCGTACCACATGCTAAAAACCCCATCGACGGTTTTGTTGGGGTCGATTTCGACCTGCTGCGAACCAAAGACAGCGGTTGCGGCCAAGTCTTCGTTTACGGCGGGCAGGAACTTTATTCCCAACGCGTCGAGTTCCTTATTTGCGCGCCAAAGCTCCAAATCCAGCGCCCCCAAGGGTGACCCGCGATAACCCGAAACGAACCCGCCGGTGTTTAACCCAGCGGCACGGTCCCTGCGGGCCTGATCCATCAAAATGCGGGTCAACGCCTGCGTTCCAGTCAGAAAAATCCGGCCCGACGATTTTTCATAGCGGTCGCGCAACTCATAGGGGTACATTTCGGGGGGGGTGTTCATCATAACGCGGTCTCCTGAACTGACTATATCCCAACGCGCGCGGCAACTGTTTTCAATGTCTTGCCGAAACCTGTCAGAATTGGTAAGAAATATCGAACATTAGCTACAAAGTGGTATCTCTTACCGGAAAATACGAAAATGATGAAACTTGAGAGCGCGGATCGCCGAATCCTGAAAACATTGCAAAAGGACGGGCGGATCTCCAATCAGGATCTGGCTGAGGCGACAGCGATGTCCACATCGGGCTGTTGGCGCCGGGTGCGCGCCTTGCAAGATAGCGGCGTTATCCAGCACTATTCGGCAATAGTGAACCCAGAGGCCTGTGGTCTGGAATTTCACGCCATTCTTCACGTTGTCCTGACCCGTCACGAGCCGGATTATCAGAAACATTTCGTGCAGGCAGTCGCTGATCGAGCCGAGATTTTGGACTGTTTTTCAACCACCGGCGACGCCGATTATCATCTGCGCATCCGCTGCCGCAACACCGATGCTTATAATTCGTTTCTGGAAAATTTCATGTTCAAAATCCCCGGCATCGCCACCGTGCGCACCAATTTGGTGCTGCGCGAGATCAAGCACGAGATAGCGGTGCCGCTGGACACTGAATGAGCAAAACGGTCCCAAATACCGCGTAGCGTTTTGCAGTCACACTATGAAAGCGGCTCAGGCGATATAGGTTTTATAGGCCCAGATCAAGATCAAGGCCCCAAGCAATGCGCCGATGAAACCAGCGGCCAGTCCCAGCACGACAAGCAAGGCTTTCAAGACCAGCCCGCCGATTAAAGCGCCAAGAACCCCGACCGAAATCGTGACCAGAATATTGGCCTCTAAATTCATCATCCGTGTGGCGATGAATCCAGCGGCAGCGCCGATAATCAGTAAAAACAAAATGCCCATGCGACCCCCGAACGGTTGATATCTGACCTTTATATGGGGCAAATTGCGCGGATTTGAAGGGTTCAGCTAAAGGTCGATCCCACGGCCAAACCTGTGCCGCGCATAAACTCGCCCGCCGCCATCGCCCGTGCGCCTGCGCGCTGTAGACGCAAGATTTGCACCGAGCCGTGCCCGCAGGCAACCGTGAGTGATGCGTCCAGTACCTCGCCTTGTGCGCCTTCGCCTTGGCCGATACGGCTGGCCAGCAACTTGACGCGCACACCGTCAAGCTCGCTCCACGCGCCGGGAAAAGGTGAGAGGCCGCGAATTTTGCGATCTATGGTTTGCGCATCCTGCGACCAGTCGATCCGCGCCTCTGATTTGTCGATCTTGGCGGCATAACTGACCCCGCCTATCGCCTGCGCGACGGAGGTAAGGTCGGGCAGCTGAGCGAGAGCTGTGATGATTGCCTCAGCGCCGATTTCCGACAATCTGTCATGAAGGCTGGCTGTGGTTTCCCCGCCGCCAATCGCCGTCTCGCGCCGCAACAACACCGCCCCCGTATCAAGGCCACGATCCATCTGCATCACGCAAATCCCGGTGTTTTGGTCCCCCGCCATAATGGCGCGATGGATCGGTGCGGCCCCTCGCCAGCGCGGCAACAGAGAGGCGTGAATATTAAGGCACCCAAAGCGCGGCGCATCCAGCAAAGCTTGCGGCAGAATCAGACCATAGGCGACCACCACCGCGATATCGGCGTGCAAGCGCTCGAATGCGGCCACATCGGTCTCATCTTTGAAATTCACCGGATAACGCACGTCCAACCCCAGCGCCTCGGCGCGCATCTGAACCGGTGACGCGCGCTCTTTCTTGCCACGACCTGCGGGGCGCGGTGGCTGGCAATAAACCGCCACGATCTCGTGGCCCGCATGCACCAGCGCGTCCAGAACCGGCACCGAAAACGCCGGCGTACCCATGAAAATCACCCGCATCTCAACCTCCGCATAGTATCACCTGCGCCGCGCCAGTTTTGCCGCCTTGGCCAGCAGCATCCGCCGTTTGACAGCGCTCAGATGGTCAAAAAACATCCGGCCATTAAGGTGGTCGATCTGGTGCTGCACCGAGGTCGCCCAAAGGCCGACGAAATCCTGCTCGATGTGCGTGCCATCCATGTTGAGAAAAGCAACCGTCACCGCGCGCGGACGTTTGATCTTGGCCGAAACTCCGGGCAGGTTGGGGCTGGCTTCGTCATATTCCGACGATTTGCCGCTCGCGTGCAAAATCTCGGGATTGGCCATGCGCAGGGGCTGGTCCTTGGTGTTGGAGCAATCGACCACCGCCAGCCGCAACATCTCGCCAATTTGCGGTGCCGCCAGCCCGACGCCCGGCATCGCATACATGGTGTCGATCATGTCCGACCACAGCGCGTGCACCGCGTCGTTCACCTCGGCAAGCGGAGCCGCCACAGCGCGCAACCGTGGATCACCCCACGGCAGAAACGCGCGCCGTGTCATTACGCCCGCGCCAGTTCTTTTTTCAGCTTTTTCATCTTGTTGGTGATCATCGAGCGTTTGATCTTGGACAAGTAATCAATGAACAAAACACCGTCCAGATGGTCGATCTCGTGCTGCACACATGTGGCCCAGAGACCGTCAAAATGCTGGTCGATTTCTTGGCCGTCAATATCCAGATACTGCACCTGAACCTCGGCCGGGCGAGTCACATCTTCGTATTGGTCGGGGATCGACAAACAACCCTCCGAATAGGTGTTCATCGCGTCTGAAACCCACACGACCTTGGGGTTAAACAGCACCATCGGTTCGGGTTCTTGATCTTTGGGGGTGCAATCCATCACGATCAGTCGCGACAAAACCCCGACCTGCGGGGCGGCAAGCCCGATCCCCGGAGCCTCGTGCATAGTCTCCAGCATATCATTGGCGAGTTTTTGCAGTCCCGTATCCACATGCCGCACGGCATCGCAAGCCTTTTTCAGGCGCGGGTCGGGATGGATCAATATGTTTCTCAGGCTCATGGGGCCTGATTTAGCGATGTGAGCCGCAAGTTTCAACTGCGCGATAATGACTGCACAAAATTATTGCATATGTAACCTTGACGTTACTCATCGGCGCATCTAATGTAACCTTAAAGTTACACAAAGGAGGCTATCATGAACGCCAAATCATTAACCCTGACCCGCAACACCTTGTTCAGCCTGCTGGGGCTGGTCCTGCTGTCCTACGGCGTGGGCGTTCTGATCACAGGCCGCCCTGACCCGTTTTGGCCGCTTGCACCTGCCGTGGCCGGAGGAATAACCGCGCTGGTTGTCACCCTTGGCGCGCTGCTCGGCGGGCGCAAGGCCGCAGCGATCACTTGGGACGAGATGGCGCGCCATGAGTGGCATGGCTGCCTGCAATTTGGCTATTGGGTCGCGGTCTGGCTTTACCCGCTATTTGCCGTGCTTTTGATCAATGATGTGGTCGATTTTCCGCAAGCATTTGCGGCGATGGGCACGCTGACTGGTGGCGCTCCGTTTCTGATGTTTCTGGTGAAATGGATCAGGGGACGGGTCTGATGGCGCGGCTTGTAAACTCGCTAAAAGCGCATCGCGCCCGTCTTGGCCTGACCCAAGCCGATCTGGCGCAGATGACCGGCGTTTCGCGCAAGACCATCAACACGATTGAGAACCGCGTATTCATTCCCTCGACCCTGCTGGCCCTGAAAATCGCCCGTGCACTGGAAACCGGCGTTCAGGATATTTTTGTGCTTGAAGACGGCGACTGAGGGGATAGGGTGCGAAAAACCCTAAAGCCTTGGAAAAAGCCTATGAATTTCGATCAAATCATCGACCGCCGCCACACCCACTCCTCCAAGTGGGATACGATGGAGAGCGTTTACGGCGTTTCCCCCGATGACGGGATTTCCATGTGGGTTGCCGACACCGATTTTCGCGCGCCCAAATGTATCAGCGACGCGGTGCAGGCGATGGTCGATCACGGGATTTACGGCTATTTCGGCGACGAGAGCGCCTATAATGCCTCGATCGCTTGGTGGATGAGCGCGCGCCACGGCTGGCAGGTCGAGCCGGAGTGGATTTTTACCACTCA
Organism: uncultured Rhodobacter sp.; assembly: GCA_964413925.1. GTDB lineage: Bacteria > Pseudomonadota > Alphaproteobacteria > Rhodobacterales > Rhodobacteraceae > UBA5972. The sequence goes on from CAYPUW010000046.1 coordinate 7,637, forward strand.
CGGTCTGTGCAACGGCACGGCTCTGTGTGTTGAAACCTATACCGAACCGGGCGACGGTGTGATCCTGTTCACGCCAGCTTACCATTCCTTCGCCAAAATCATTCGCGCCTCAAACCGTGATCTGGTCGAATGCCCGCTTGTGGTTGATCAGGGTCGTTACGTCATGGATCTGGAGGCGGCTGAGGCCAGTCTTAAAGGCCATGAGAAGATGGTGGTGTTTTGCTCGCCGCATAATCCCGGCGGCAGGGTTTGGGACGTCAGCGAAATCCGCGCGCTGGCCGATTTTTGTGCGCGCAATGATTTGCTGCTGGTCAGCGACGAAATCCACCATGATCTGGTCTATTCGGGGCAAAAACACACCGTTGCCGCCTTGGCCGCTGCCGAGCATCTCGACCGGTTGGTGATGATGTCGGCCCCGACCAAAACCTTCAATATCGCGGGCTGTCACACCGGCAATGTGATCATTCCTAATGACGGGCTGCGCCAAAAATTCGCCCATACGATAGCGGCGCTGAACCTGTCGCCCAACAGTTTTGGCCAACACATGACCACCGCCGCCTACAGCCCGGATGGCGCGGTCTGGGTCGATGCGTTAATGGCCTATCTGGAGGAGAACCGGCGGATTTTTGACGCCTCTATGAATGCACTGCCGGGCGTGCGCTCGATGCCGCTTGAGGCGACCTATCTCTCTTGGGTCGATTTTTCCGGCACCGGCATGAGCGCGAGCGAGTTCACCCGCCGCGTTGAGCGTGACGCCAAGATCGCGGTCAATTACGGCGAGACATTCGGCACTGGCGGGAAAAACTATTTGCGCTTTAATATCGGCTTGCCAAAATCGCGCATAATAGAGGCTTGCACCCGCCTGACCGACGCGTTTGGCGACCTGCAATAGCCCCCTTGCCACGGGGAATGGGGCCAGTTACCCATACTCGATGCCCGCATCACAGCTGACCTGAAGAAAGTGACCAAACATGAGTTTTCGCACCCAGCCCGCCGCTCCTGCCCGCCCCAATCGCTGCCAGTTATTCGGCCCCGCCTCGCGCCCAGAGCTGTTCGCCAAGATGGCGCTCTCGGCGGCTGACACCATCAATATCGACCTTGAGGACAGCGTTAGTCCCAATGACAAAGACAGCGCGCGCGCCAATGCCATCGCCGCGATTAACGGGGTTGATTGGCAGAACAAATACCTCTCGGTGCGCATCAATGGCTTGGACAGTCCGTTTTGGTACCGAGATGTTGTTGATTTGATTGAACAAACCAATGGTCGCCTTGACCAGATCATGATCCCCAAGGCAGGAAATGCCAGCGATATTTATGCCGTGGATGCGCTGGTCAGCTCGGCTGAAATGGCCAAAGGCGTGGCCAAACCCATCAGCTTTGAAGCGATTATCGAAACCGCCGCCGGCCTGTGCCACGTCGAAGAAATCGCCGCCGCCAGCCCTCGGATGCAAGCGCTATCACTGGGAGCTGCCGATTTCGCCGCCTCGATGGGGATGCAAACCACCGGCATCGGCGGCACTCAGGCGGATTATTATATGCTTGAAAACGGCGAGGCGAATGCACCGCGTGGGCGTCATTTATCTGATCCGTGGCACTTGGCCACCACGGCAATCGTTGCCGCCTGTCGCACCCACGGGTTGCTGCCGGTTGACGGGCCGTTTGGCGATTTTTCCGACGCGGAGGGATTTCGTGCCCAAGCGCGGCGCTGCGCAACCCTCGGAATGGTCGGCAAATGGGCAATTCACCCCCGCCAGATCGCGCTTGCCAACGAGGTTTTCACCCCCTCGCCCGCCAAAATAAGCGAAGCCCGCGAGATCATCGCGGCGATGGAACAGGCCAAGGCGGCAGGCCAAGGGGCCACCACCTATAAAGGCCGACTGGTGGATATCGCCTCGATTAAACAAGCCGAAGTGATCGTGCGCCAAGCGGAAATGATCGACGGCTAAGCCGTCAATAACCCGCGCAAACTCGTTGCAATCATCGAGCCGTGCGACCATATAGAACCTCAATCAACGCTCATGGGAACCGTGCCGTGCAAAACTACCTCGAATTTGAAAAACCCTTGGCCGAGATCGAAGGCAAGGCCGAGGAATTGCGTGCGCTGGCGCGTCAAAACAGCGAAATGGATGTGGAAAAAGAGGCCGCCGCGCTTGATAAAAAGGCCGCCGCCCTGCTGACGGAGATTTACAAAGACCTGACCCCGTGGCGCAAATGTCAGGTGGCGCGGCACCCGGATCGGCCCCATTGCAAGGATTATATCAAGGCGCTGTTCAGCGAATATACCCCGCTCGCGGGTGACAGAAACTTTGCCGATGACCATGCGGTGATGGGTGGTCTGGCGCGGTTCAATGATCGTGCGGTCGTGGTGATCGGTCAGGAAAAAGGCCATGATACCAAGACGCGGATCGAGCGAAATTTCGGCATGGCCCGTCCCGAGGGTTACCGCAAAGCGATCCGGCTGATGGAGCTTGCCGACCGCTTTTCGCTGCCGATTATCACCCTTGTGGACACCACCGGCGCTTATCCCGGTCGCGGAGCCGAGGAGCGCGGCCAGTCCGAGGCCATCGCCCGCTGCACCGAAAAATGCCTGCAAGTCAAAGTGCCTCTGGTGTCGATCATCATCGGCGAAGGCGGCTCTGGTGGTGCTGTTGCTTTTGCCGGGGCCAACCGCTTGGCGATGCTGGAGCATTCGGTCTATTCGGTGATCTCGCCCGAAGGTTGTGCGGCTATTTTGTGGAAAGACGCGGGCAAAATGCGCGAAGCCGCCGAGGCTTTGCGTCTTACGGCCCAGGATCTGGAGAAACTCGGCGTTGCCGATTGCGTGATCCCAGAGCCGCGCGGCGGGGCGCAGCGAGACCCGGAAATGGCAATGAAAAACGTCAGCGAGGCGCTTGAGTCGATCTTGGTTGAGCTTGAGACCAAAACTCCCGACGAAATCTTGCACGAGCGGCGGCAAAAGTTCCTCGATATTGGTAGCAAAGGTCTGGTTGCCTGAGAATAGGAACGGGCGCTAGGAACTCAAGGTAGCTCCCACATCCGCTGCTTGGCGTGAGCCGCATAGCCTGCGTCATATTTGGCCCCGCCCTCGCGGCCTTTTGTCATCGCTTTGATGAAATCGCCCGCCGTGGGCAGCTTTGAGTTATCTGGCAAATCGCCCCATAAATCAGCCCGCATCAACGCCTTGGCACATTGGAAATAAACCTCGACTATTGAGATCACCAAGACCGAACGCGGCAGTTTTCCGGCTTTTTCAAACCGCTGCCGCATCTGCGGGTCAACGGTGATCTTGCCGCGCCCGTTAACCCTGACCACATTGTTTGAACCTTGAACCATAAACATTACCGACAAGCGCGGATCGCGGATGATATTGCCCAGACTGTCGATGCGATTATTGCCAGCCCAATCGGGCAATAGCAGCGTTTTTGTGTCTTTGAGCGCGACCACCGGCCCGTCATCCCCGCGCGGTGTGCCGTCGGTCCCCTCAGGGCCAACCGTGGACAGCACACAAAACTTTGCCGCCATGATCCAGCGGGCATATTCATCCGTCAGATGGTCGGCGACTTTGCTCAACGAGGTTGCAGGCGGCGTGCCATAAATCGCCGCCAGTTCGTCCACCGTTTCGATATATTTCACC
>CAYPUW010000047.1:0-8881 GCA_964413925.1 uncultured Rhodobacter sp.
CTGCTGATATTGACAAGAAATGGATCCTGATCGACGCCGAGGGCGTTGTTCTCGGCCGTCTTGCCTCTATCATCGCAATGCGCCTTCGTGGCAAACATAAGGCGACGTTCACGCCGCATATGGATATGGGCGACAATATTATCGTTATCAACGCCGAAAAGGTGCAGTTGACCGGTAAGAAACGCTCCGACAAAATCTATTACTGGCACACCGGCCATCCGGGCGGCATCAAGCAACGCACAGCGGGGCAGCTTTTGGAAGGCAAGTTCCCCGAGCGGGTTTTGACCAAGGCGGTTCAGCGCATGTTGCCGGGTGGCTCTTTGTCGCGCCAGCAGATGACAAATTTGCGGATTTATGTCGGTGCCGAGCATCCTCATGAGGCGCAAAATCCCGAAGTTCTGGATGTTGCATCCATGAATCCCAAAAACACGCGGAGGGCATAAATCATGAGCGATCAACTTAATTCTCTGGAAGATCTGCAAGCCGCGACCACTGGCGAAGAGGCCGTTATTGTCGAGGCGATCATCACGCGTGAGCCTGTTCGTGACGAGCTTGGCCGCGCTTATGCCACCGGCAAACGTAAAGATGCGGTTGCGCGGGTCTGGATCCGTCCCGGCTCTGGCAAAGTGACTGTGAACGGTCGCGAGATGGAGAAATATTTCGCCCGTCCCGTGCTGCAAATGGTGCTGCGTCAAGCGTTTGATGTGGCTGGCGTGGCTGGCGAGTTTGACGTGATGGCAACCGTTAAAGGTGGCGGTCTTTCGGGGCAAGCTGGTGCTGTCAAGCACGGCATCTCCAAAGCGCTGCAACTTTACGAGCCGTCCTTGCGCCCAGCGCTGAAAGCGGCTGGGTTCCTTACGCGTGATGCGCGGGTTGTGGAACGCAAAAAATACGGTAAACGCAAGGCGCGTCGGAGCTTTCAGTTTTCCAAGCGTTAAGTTTGCTTACATTGTTTCAAAGAGGGCTGGCCGTTGGCTGGCCCTTTTTGCCGTTTATGGGTGTTGGCGCGGATAGTCACAGTTTGGGCGATACCTCTGGCAATTGCGATTGAACTACATTATCTCACATAAAACAGGACTACCTAAAGAGTGGAGAGTTCATGAACAGGCGCAAGCACATGTCTGCGACCCGGGAGATTTCCTACGCCATCACGGCGGGTACACGGCGCGGGCGGTTGTTGATCCGCACGGTTGAAAATGCGACGGGGCGGTTTAAATTGATGCGTCGGGCACGCGGATATGATCTTGAACTGGCCAAAGGGCGCAGCTTTTGGGATGTGGTGCCGGCACGCTATAAGATCAGCATTGATTATGTCTCGGGCTCGCTTGATAATATTCCGCGCGAAGGGCCGGTGGTGGTGCTGGCCAACCATCCTTACGGAATTCTTGACGGGCTGATGCTGGGTCAGATCATGTCGCACGCGCGCGGTGATTTCAGGATTTTGGCCCATAAAGTGTTTGCCCGCGCCGAGGATATCAACGACTGCATTCTGCCGATCAGTTTTGACGAAACCCGCGAAGCGATGCAGCTTAATCTCAACACCCGAAAAGTTGCGCTTTCTTATCTGCGCGAGGGCGGTGCCTTGGGGGTTTTCCCCGGTGGTTCGGTCTCCTCGCCGCGCAAGATGTTCGGCTTTCCTATGGATCCGGCCTGGCGCACGTTTACCGCCAAAATGATTGCGAAATCGGGTGCGACCGTGGTGCCGGTGTTCTTTGAGGGGCATAATTCGCGCCGGTTCCAGATTTTTGGGCGGCTCAATCGCACCATGCGCACGGCCTTGCTGGTTAACGAGTTCAAACGGCGGCTCAACCGACCCGTTCGCGTGGCCATCGGCCAGCCGCTTGATAGCGCCTCGCTTGAGGTTTATTCTAAAGATCCGCAGGCGATGATGGATTTTCTGCGCACAAAGACCTATGAATTGTCCTCAAAGCCGGTCAATACGCGGGAATATGGACGTGATTTTTAGCAAACGCAGACGAGTCTCGGTGATTTGATGGCAGTTGGTGTCTTTGACAGCGGGCTTGGTGGCCTCACGGTTTATCGCGAAATTCACGCGGCAATGCCCGACTTGCCGCTGGTTTACTTTGGCGATAATATTCACGCGCCTTACGGTGTTCGGGGTGCCGATGACATTTATGATCTGACCTGTCAGGCGTGTTCGCACCTGTTTGAGGCGGGTTGTGACTTGGTCATTTTGGCCTGCAACACCGCCTCGGCAGCGGCCCTTCGCCGGATGCAGGAGGGCTGGATTCCCGAGGGTAAACGGGTGCTCGGCGTGTTCGTGCCACTGATCGAGGCCTTGACCGAGCGCGACTGGGGCGACAACTCGGCCCCGCGCGAGGTTGATGTCAAACATGTGGCGCTGTTTGCCACCCCCTCCACCGTGGCCAGCCGCGCCTTTCAACGCGAATTATCGTTTCGTGCCATAGGGGTAGACGTCGAAGCTCAACCATGTGGTGGGCTGGTTGATGCGCTTGAAGACGGCGATCTGATCCTGTCCGAAGCGCTCGTGCAAAGCCATGTTGACGCGCTGTTACGCCGGATGCCCAAGCCCGAAGCGGCGATTTTGGGCTGCACCCATTACCCGCTGATGGCCGATATGTTTCAAGAGGCATTGGGGACGTCGGTTCAGGTGTTTTCTCAAGGTAAGATCGTGGCCAGAAGCCTTAAGAATTACCTTAAACGCCACCCCGAGATGGTCGGCCCCGGCACCAAATCGCAGTTTCTGACCACCGGCAACGCCAAGTCGGTTTCCAGCCAAGCGACCCGCTTCTTGCGACAAGATATCCGATTTGCCTCGGTCTGATTGAACTCAGCCGGAAAATATCTTACATCGCAAACAGATCAGCTTGAAGGCCCACGCTTATGTCCACACCAAAGAAAATCGCCATCCTCGGAGCCAGCGGATATACGGGCGCCGAACTGGTGCGCCTGATCGCCGGTCACGGGCATATGGAGATCGTCGCGCTCACAGCGGATCGCAAGGCCGGAATGACCATGGCGGAGGTGTTCCCGCATCTCGCGCGCTTGGCTCTGCCGACGCTCACCGCCATTGAGCAGGTCGATTTTGCAGGCATTGATCTTGTGTTTTGCGCGCTGCCCCACGGGGTGATGCACAAGGTGGTTCGAACGCTGCCAGATCATGTGAAAGTCGTCGATCTTTCCGCTGATTTCAGGCTGGATGATGCCGAGATTTATAAGAAATGGTACGGGATTGAGCACACCGCGATGGATATCCAGCCGAGCGTTGCTTATGGCTTGCCCGAACATTACCGCGATGAAATCAAGCGTGCAAAGATCACCGCCAATACCGGCTGCTATGTGGCCACATCGCTTTTACCATTGATTCCATTGGTAGAATCCGGCGCGATTGAGGCAGATGGTATTATCATTGATGGTAAATCCGGCGTCTCCGGTGCCGGTCGTGGACTGGCTGAGACCATGTTATTTGCCGAGGTCAATGATGGCTTCAGGGCTTACGGCGTCGCCCATCACCGCCACATGAGCGAGCTTGATCAAGAGTTGAGCCGTGCGGCCGGTCGCCCTGTCATGCCAAGTTTCACTCCGCATCTGGTGCCCATGAGCCGGGGCATGATGGCGACGATCTACGCCTCGGGTGATGCTGTGCGCGCGCAGCAAGTCTTGAGCGAAAAATATCGCGACGAGCCGTTTGTGCATGTTCTGGAGTTGGGCCAAGTTCCGGCGACGCGGCATGTGCAAGGCTCGAACTTATGTGTTATTGGGGTGGTTGCGGACCGCAGCCCTGATCGCGTTATCGTGGTGTCGGTGCTGGATAATTTGATGAAAGGTGCATCTGGACAGGCGATGCAAATCGCCAACCTGATGCTCGGCCTTGACGAAACCGAGGGGCTTAGGATGGCTCCGATTTTCCCATGAGGGCAAGATGGCAGTTGGTGGATTAAAAAAGAAGCGGCGCATTCAGTTGATCATCGCCGCAGTTGTGTTCTTGGCCGCCGCGACCGGCCTGATCGGTTATGGGATGCGCGATGGCATTTCGTATTTCCGCAGCCCGACCGAGATGGTCGCCGCCCCTCCGGGACCGTCTGAGACATTTCGCATTGGCGGACTGGTCAAAAAAGGCTCGCTCGTGCGCGGCAAGAGCACAACGATAACTTTCAGCGTGACCGACGGAAACGCAACTGTTCCGGTGTCGTTTACCGGCATTTTGCCGGACCTGTTCAAAGAGGGAACCGGAATGATTGCCACCGGAAACTTGGTGAACAATACCTTCCAAGCCACTGAAATACTGGCTAAACATGATGAGAACTACATGCCAACAGAAGTGGCTGATGCGTTGAAAAAACAAGGAATTTATCAACCATCGAACGGTAGCTAAATAGATAATTAACCATTTTTGGGCAACCTGTCGGACGCAAATCATCTGCGTTCGGAGGGGACCATGCCGTCAGTAAGTCAAATCGCCAAAAACATAGTTCGCCGCGAAGGCGGCTATGTGAACGATCCAAGCGACCCCGGTGGCGCGACCAATCACGGGGTGACGCTGGCCACGCTCAAGCGGCTTGGTCTGGACGTGAATTCCGACGGTGTGATCACGAATCTTGATGTCAGAGCCTTATCGGAGGCGCAGGCGGTCAAAATTTTCACCCGTCATTATTTTGAGGCACCCGGCCTTGGCAAACTGCCGATCTCGTTGCAATCTTCGGTGTTTGATATGTATGTAAATGCCGGATCAAACGCCGTTACCATCCTGCAAAAACTGTTGAATAACATGGGAATGGAGATTGGGGTCGATGGGGAAATAGGTCCTGAAACAGTGCGCGCCGCCGCCCGTGCCAATCGGCTTGCGCCCGATCATTTGAAGGACGCTTACGGGATTGAGCGGCGAAATTACTATTATCATTTGGGTGATATCCGCAAACCTTTGCGAAAATTCGCACGCCGCAAGGATGGCGGCAAGGGGGGCTGGATTGTGCGCGCGGAGACGTTTATCGTACGCAGGTTCTGGTCAACGGATGCCCACATCGCGAAAGGACACGGTTTTGGGTTTGATTAACAAAATATTAGGCGTTTCAAAGGCGGCAAAAGAAATTGGGGCTGCGGTCGAGGGTATCTCTGAGGTGTTCGTTCCCAATGCCACCAAAAACATGCTTGGCGATCAGCAAAATTTTACAGCGTCTATGGCGCAATTTAGGGGGGAGTTTCAGGCCAGCAATATCGGGTGGTTTGACCGATTCGTTAACGGTCTCAATCGCCTGCCACGCCCCTGTCTGGCAATTGGAACGCTGGGGCTGTTTGTGTACGCGATGGTCTCGCCTACGAGTTTTTCGGCCCGGATGCAGGGCTTGGCGCTGGTCCCCCAGCCACTGTGGTGGTTGCTCGGTGCGATTGTGTCGTTCTATTTTGGCGCGCGCGAAATGCACTATAGTAGAAACCCCGACGCCAGAAGTTCCAATGCAGGCGGGGCCAATGCCCGGATAGTGATGCGCGGCCCCCAATCAGACCAACTGCAAAAAGCCTCCAACGCGGCACTTTCAGAGTGGCGAACCCAATCAGAGAGGTGAGGCAATTGGCGCACCCGCATCACGCGCTTTGTTATTTGCACAATCGCTACAGGCCTTTATGATCCCCGCCAACATTGATCGTAAAAGGACCACACGATGACCGCTGAACTTGGCCATTTTTCACTGATCCTCGCCTTCATGGTGGCAATCGCACAAATGATTATTCCCATGGTTGGCGCTCATAAGGGCTGGCACAGTTGGATGGAATTGGCCGTGCCCGCGGCGGTGGCGCAGTTCTTGCTGACCACCTTGGCTTTTGGCGCGCTGATCTATGCGTTTGCCACCTCGGATTTCTCGCTAGAGGTGGTCGCCAACAACTCTCATTCCGCCAAGCTGATGCTTTATAAAATCGCCGCAACTTGGGGTAATCACGAGGGGTCGCTGCTCATGTGGGTGATGATCCTGACCCTGTTTGGCGCGATTGCCGCCGTTTGGGGACGCAATTTGCCGCCGAGCTTGAAGGCGCGGGTTTTGTCGGTTCAGTCGGCAGTCGCAGTGGCGTTTTTCGCGTTTTTGCTGTTCACGTCCAACCCGTTTCTGCGGTTGGTGGTTCCGCCATTTGATGGCCAAGGCCTTAATCCTTTGTTGCAAGACCCCGGTTTGGCGTTTCATCCGCCGTTCCTCTATCTCGGCTATGTCGGGCTTTCCATGTCGTTCAGCTTTGCGGTTGCCGCGCTGATCGAGGGGCGGGTTGATGCGGCTTGGGCGCGGTGGGTTCGACCGTGGACCCTTACGGCGTGGATGTTCTTGACTATCGGCATCGGCATGGGCTCTTGGTGGGCCTATTACGAGCTGGGTTGGGGTGGCTGGTGGTTCTGGGATCCGGTCGAGAACGCGAGCTTCATGCCATGGCTTATCGCGACCGCATTGCTGCATTCCGCTATAGTGGTTGAAAAGCGCGAGAGCCTGAAATCATGGACCATCCTGTTGGCGATTCTGGCGTTCTCGTTCTCGTTGATCGGCACGTTTATTGTGCGCTCGGGCGTGATCACGTCGGTTCATGCCTTTGCTAATGATCCAAGACGCGGAGTGTTCATCCTGATAATTCTCGCGGTGACGATTGGTGGGTCGCTAACGCTGTATGCCGCACGGTCATCAAGCCTGTCATCAAAAGGCGTATTTTCGATGGTGAGTCGCGAAAGCGGCCTTGTCCTCAATAATGTCCTGCTGGTTGTGGCTGCATTTGTGGTTTTCGTCGGCACTGTGTGGCCTCTGGTGGCCGAAGTCCTGTTTGGCCGCAAGCTTTCGGTGGGGGCGCCGTTTTTTAACACAGCATTCACGCCGTTTATGCTGGTCCTTGCGGTTATCCTGCCGATAGGTGCGATTTTACCGTGGAAACGGGCGCAAATGCGCAAATCCATGCGCTCTTTATGGGGCGTGTTTGCCTTGTCGATAGCGTCTGGCGCCTTGGTTTTGACATTGCAAACCGGCACCAGAATGATGGCACCGATTGGTCTGGCTCTGGCTCTGTGGCTGGTGATTGGCGCTCTCATGGATGTGGCTGTGCGGGTTCGCATGGGCAAAATCCCGATTTTGGACAGTTTACGCCGTCTTAGAAACCTTCCCCGCGCCGATTTCGGCAAAATGGTCGCCCATATCGGGTTTGGTTTGGTCATATTTGGGATATCGGCGATTACTGCGTGGCAGGCCGAGGATATTCGTGTGGCCAAAAAGGGCGACCGCTTTACTATTGCCGGGCCAATCTCGTCTTATGATATTCGTTTTGATGGCGCACGGGCGATAACCGGGCCGAACTATACCTCGACGCAAGGCATGTTCACAGTGTTCTCTAATGGGCGCGAAGTGACCAAGCTTTATCCAGAGAAGCGCTTTTATCCCGTGTCAGGAACTCCCACCACCGAAGCCGCGATCGAGAGCAATATTGTGCGCGATATTTATGTGGTGATTGGTGATCCGCAAGATGGCGGTGGCTTTGCCGTTCGTTCTTATATCAAGCCATTCGCGGTTTGGTTGTGGATCGGCGGGATTACAATGGCGCTTGGCGCATTGCTAAGCCTGACCGATCGTCGTTACCGTGTGGCTGCGGGTGCGCGCAAAAAAGCACGGGGTCAGAAAATACAGGCGGTGCCAGCAGAATGAGCAAATTACGAACTTTAGTCTTATTGCTGGTCGTGCTGGCAACGCCGGTTTGGGCGGTTCTGCCTGACGAAATGCTGAGTAATCCGGTGCTGGAGGCGCGCGCGCGCGATATCTCGCAGGGGCTGCGCTGTCTGGTTTGCCGCAACGAATCAATTGATGATAGCGAAGCGGGTCTGGCGCGTGATCTGCGCCTGTTGCTGCGCGAGCGTCTGGTCAAGGGCGACAGCGACGCGCAGGCGGTGGCCTATATCGTTCAGCGCTATGGCGAATATGTGTTGCTGAAACCACGAATGAACGGGATCAATCTGGTGCTGTGGGCCTCGGGACCGATCATGCTTATTCTGGCGCTGTCAATCGGGATTGTGTTTATCCGTCGGCGGAAAAACACGTCCGAGCCGGAGCTTAACCCGGTCGAGCAAGCTCGTTTGACCGAAATTCTGAGCGAGTGACGTAAGGGCATCAAAGCTCTGGGTGGTTTTGCATGAATTTGCGCGCTCTTAATGGTCGCGTTGTGTGGATACTTGGCCTAAAAATAGCTCAATTTCAGGCAATCAGAGGCATTTCATGATCTATTCAACCATCAAACTGGCCGTCAAAGACCAGATTGCGACGCTGACCCTGAACCGTCCTGACGTTTTGAACGGGATGAACGCGCAGATGCGGGCCGAGATTTTGGACGCAGTGAAAGACGCCGCTAACTTGGCGCGGGTGCTGGTAATGACGGGGGCGGGTCGGGGCTTTTGCTCCGGGCAGGATCTTGGCGGGGCCAGCAACGTCGCCTCCATTGATCTGGAAGGCACACTGATTGAAGAATACGAACCGATGCTGCGCGCGATTTATGACTGCCCCATTCCAACCATCGCGGCGGTGAACGGTGCGGCGGCGGGGGCAGGGGCCAATCTTGCACTGGCGGCTGACGTGGTGATCGCGCGCGAAGACGCCTATTTCATGCAGGCGTTCTCGTTGATCGGATTGATCCCGGATGCTGGCGGGAGCTATTTCATGCCGCGCAATATGGGCTTTGCCAAAGCTATGGGCGCGGCACTTTTCGCCGACAAAATCTCGGGCCGTCAAGCCGCCGACTGGGGGTTGATCTGGGAGGCTGCATCTGAGGACAAGTTCGACCAATTGGTCGCGGCGCGTGCGCAAAAGCTCGCCTCCGGGCCTACCGCCGCTTACCTGAGGATCAAGCAGGTGATCCGCGCTAGCTTTGACAATGACCTTAACAGCCAATTGGC
>CAYPUW010000047.1:8981-11056 GCA_964413925.1 uncultured Rhodobacter sp.
GGATCAAGCAGGTGATCCGCGCTAGCTTTGACAATGACCTTAACAGCCAATTGGCGCTTGAGGCCCGTTTGCAGGGCGAAGCCGGGAAAACCCGCGATTTCGCCGAGGGAGTTCTGGCGTTCAACGAAAAGCGCAAACCACATTACGAGGGGCGATAGCCCTGATCGTGGCGGTTCAGGCGCGACCATCCGGTCCAAAATAGGCGCGCTCCACCTTGGCCACGCGCAGGGTGTAGTGCTTGTACCAGCGGCTTTGCCCGAGCTTTTGCGCCAGCATATGACTGGCCTCGGCCTTCCATGCGCTGACATCGGCCTCGCTTTGCCAATAGCTGACGGTGATGCCAAGTCCTTGCGCGTCGCGGCTATGCTCAACGCCGATATAGCCCGGTTGCTTTGCTGCTAGCGCCGACATTTTTTCCGCCATCAGATCATAATCCGTGGTCGCGGTTTCTTGGCCCGATTTCAAGATCGAGGTGAATATGACCGCATAATAAGGAGGGTCGGGCAGGGGGGCGAAAACGGACATTCATGACCTCTTTGAGTGTGGGGGTTTAAGCGAGGCGAGTTGGCGGCGTGGGGCAAGGCCCTGCCCCTGTTCTGCGCGGTATTGGCTCGGCGAAAGGCCGCATCTCTGTCCGAAAAACCGGGTGAAATAGGCAGCGGAGGCAAAGCCGAGCCGCTCTGAAACCTCGTGGATTCTCAGCTCGGTGTCGCAAAGGTCGCATTTCGCGGCCAAAATCAGACGGTCCTGAATAAGCTCCAACGCCGGTTTTCCCACCGCGGATGAGCAAACACGGCTGAGATGTGTCGGGGTGACGTTCAATATTTTAGCATAAGCCGAGACCGATTGAATGGTGCGATATTCGCGCTCAAGACGGGTCAGAAACCTGCCAACAATATGCGCTGATCTGGTGCTTGCGCGCGGGTCAGGCCAGTCATTCAATGGCTGATTTCGCTCCATCCACACGCTGATCAAGGTCATGTAGCTCTCCATCGCATAGGAGGCCCCGGTTTTTTGCGTCAGATGCTCACTTGAAATTTGCTCGAAATATCCGGTCAACTGGCCCTGTTCAAAGATACTTTTGGCCTTGATCAGGCAGGGCTGCCCTGGCACTGGAATCGGCAGATCATCGGGCAGGTAACATGCATATCCCTGCATGTTATTGCTCAGAAAAATTGCTTGAATTTTGCCTGCTGGCACGAATAAAAGATTGTTGGCGCTGATCCCGCGCGTGGTCGCACCGACCGTTGCGCGCCCTTGCCCTCGGGTGATCCAGATGAACTCGTGACTGCCCAAAGCGCGCAGGCCGTCGGTGCGCCAGCGACCGTTCAAGACCAGCCCCGGTAGCGTCGAAATATGGATATGACGCTTATGCTCAGGCGTTTTGGCGCAAATCACTGTGGGCCTTTCCCCTTGTGGAAAAATCTGACTAATATTGCGTTTGTGTAATTATACTGCGAAAATTTAGCTGTTACTAGTCATATATATCTTCTTAGTGTAGGGAACTACTTGCGAGATTAGTTCTCAGCACCGATCCAAACCCAGTCTTTCATGCGAGCGTTGAACCAGCTTCGTTGTCGTTTCGCGTATTGTCTGGTGGCGATTTCTGCGGCACTTATGGCCGCCTCGAGATCAATTTCGCTGCGCAGGTAACGGATGATTTCGCGCGCGCCGATTGCGCGTGACGACGGCCATGTTGGGTCCCAGTTTGGCAGGGCACGGCGGCACTCATCCAGTGCGCCGCGCTCCAGCATTTGCCGGAACCTCGTGTTGATACGCGGTGTCAGAATCTCTTTGGGCGCGCGCAACAAAATCGCGTTGCAATCCGCCAATCGCAGCCTCGGTTCGGGGGTTTGATCCTGCCACGCGGCCAAACCTTTACCGGTGGTCTGCAACACCTCCCACGCGCGCTGAACACGCATGGGGTTTTGGGAGTCAATGCGGGAAACCGTGTCTGGATCGCGTTTCTCCAATATGCGCAAGAGGGCCGATATTCCGCTTTCGTTCATAATCTGTTCGGCGCGAGAACGAACTGAAGGAGTTACATTAGGAATGTCTGCTAACCCATTCAATAG
>CAYPUW010000048.1:0-11005 GCA_964413925.1 uncultured Rhodobacter sp.
ATATATACTTCGTCGCATCCTTTTTATGATTCCCACATTGCTGGGGATCATGATCGTCAACTTTGCGCTGGTGCAGTTCGTGCCCGGTGGCCCGATCGAGCAAATCCTCAGCCAGCTTGACCAGCAAACCTCCGCCACCGACCGTATCGCAGGCGGTGGGTCCGAGGTTGCCACCGGCTCCAGCCAATACCAAGGGGCCAAGGGCTTGCCCGAGGATTTCATCAAAGACCTGCAAAAACAATTCGGCTTTGACAAACCGCCACTAGAGCGCTTCTTGCTGATGATGGGTAACTACCTACGCTTTGATTTCGGCGAGAGCTATTTTCGCTCGATCAAAGTCACCGATCTGGTGCTGGAAAAACTGCCCGTCAGCATCACGCTTGGTCTTTGGACCACGCTTTTGGCCTATATGATCTCGATCCCCATGGGCATCCGCAAAGCCGTCACCGATGGCTCGCGGTTTGACACCTGGACCTCGGCGGTGATCATCATGGCCTACGCCATCCCCGGCTTTTTATTCGCGATCCTGCTGTTGGTGGTGTTCGCTGGCGGCTCTTATATCAAATGGTTCCCGCTGCGCGGCCTGACCTCGGAAAACTTCGACCAGATGTCGTGGCTTGGCCAAGCCAAGGACTATTTGTGGCACATCGTTTTGCCCGTGCTCGCCAACACCATCGCCGCTTTTGCCACCATGACCTTGCTGACCAAAAACTCGTTTCTGGACGAGATCAAAAAGCAATATGTGGTCACCGCCCGCGCCAAGGGTCTCAGCGAAGGGCGGGTGTTTTACGGCCATGTTTTTCGCAACGCCATGCTGATTATCATCGCCGGTTTTCCCAGCGCCTTCATCGCCATTTTCTTCACCGGCTCCTTGATAATAGAGATCGTTTTCTCGCTTGATGGCATGGGGCGTCTCGGGTTTGAGGCAGCGGTAAATCGCGACTACCCCGTCCTGTTTGGCACCCTCTATGTGTTTGGTATACTAGGACTTTTCGTCAATCTCTTGTCTGATCTAACTTATGTTTGGGTTGACCCGCGCATTGATTTTGAGAGCCGCGAAACATGAGAATATTCCGACAAGGCTCGCTTTCTCAGCGGCGCTGGCGCAACTTCACCTCCAACCGCCGCGCCTATGTGTCATTGTGGATTTTCGGCACCCTGTTTTTCGTCTTCCTGTTTGCCGAATTCGTCGCCAATGACAAGCCGCTGCTGGTCTCTTATCGCGGCGAAATTTACGCTCCGGTTCTGTCGTTTTACCCCGAAACAAAATTCGGTGGCGAGTTCCAAACCGAGGCCGAATACCCCGCCCCCGAGGTGCAATGCCTGATCATCTCCGGCGGGCTTGACGCCTGCTTTGACGACCCCGAGGCGATCATGCAACAAGCCAAAACCGGCTTTGTCAACGGCGAACCAATCCAAAAAGGCTGGCTTTTGTGGCCACCCGTCCCCTACAGTTTCAACACCGTTAACTATGACGTGCAACCGGCCCCCGGCCCGCCCAATGCCAAACATTGGCTTGGCACAGATGATCAAACCCGTGACGTGGTTGCGCGGATCATCTACGGCTTTCGCATCTCGACCCTGTTTGCGCTGTTTGTGGTGACGGTTTCCTCGGTGATCGGCGTCGCCGCAGGTGCCTCGATGGGCTATTTTGGCGGCTGGGTTGATCTGATTTTCCAGCGCATCGTCGAGATTTGGGGCAATATTCCCTCGCTCTACATCATCATCATTCTCAGCGCCATGTTCACCATGACCTTCAGTCTGCTGGCCGTGCTGATCGCCCTTTTTAGTTGGACCGCCCTCATTGGCGTGGTGCGGGCCGAGTTTTTGCGCGCCCGGAATTTCGAATATACCCGCGCCGCCCGCGCCCTTGGCGTCAGCGACTGGCGCATCATGTTTCGCCACATTTTACCCAACGCGATGGTGGCCACATTAACCATGTTGCCATTCCTGATCACCGGCTCAATCGGCGCACTGGCCTCGCTCGATTTCCTCGGTTTCGGCCTGCCATCCTCCTACCCCTCACTTGGCGAGCTGGCCCTTCAAGCCAAGCAAAACTTGCAAGCCCCGTGGCTGGCTTTCGCCGCGTTCACCACCTTCGCTGTGATGCTGTCGCTGTTGGTTTTCATCTTTGAAGGGATCAGAGACGCGTTCGATCCTAGAAAGATTTTCAAATGACGGGTGCTAAAACCACGGGGCCTCTTCTCAGCGTCAAAAACCTCAGCGTGACCTTCGGCGACAACGTGGCCGTGGACCGTGTCAGCTTTGACATTCACGCCGGCGAAACCGTGGCTCTGGTGGGTGAAAGCGGGTCGGGAAAATCCGTCACCGCGCTTTCAACCGTCAAGCTTCTGCCCGAGAGTGCTGCGGTTAATGGTTCAGTCACCTATCGCGGCACCGAGATGATAGATGCCGATGCCAAGACCCTCCACAAAGTGCGCGGCAATGACATCAGCTTTATCTTTCAAGAGCCGATGACCTCGCTCAACCCCTTGCACACATTGCAAAAACAAATCGGCGAGAGCCTCGCACTGCATCAAGGTCTGATCGGTGCCAAGGCCCGCGTGCGCATCATTGATTTGTTAACCAAAGTCGGCATTCATGAGCCGGAGGGGCGTCTTTCCCACTATCCCCACCAGTTTTCCGGCGGTCAGCGCCAACGCATCATGATCGCCATGGCGCTGGCCAATAAACCAGATCTGCTGATCGCCGACGAGCCGACCACCGCAGTTGACGTCACCATTCAAGCGCAAATTCTCGATCTTTTGGCACAATTGCAAACGAGCGAAGGCATGGGCCTTTTGTTCATCACCCACGACCTCGCCATCGTGCGCAAAATCGCCGATCGGGTTTATGTGATGCAGGGCGGCAAAATCGTCGAGCACGGCGAAACCGCCGCCATTTTCAAATCCCCCAAGCACCCCTACACCCAAAAACTTCTCGCCGCCGAACCCACCGGCAAACCGGCCCCGGTTCCCGCGAACGCCACCACAATTCTCAGCACACAGAACCTGCGCGTCTGGTTCCCGATCAAGCGCGGCGTGATGCGAAAAACCGTTGGTCATATCAAGGCTGTTAACGCAGCGAATTTTGACATCCGCGAGGGTGAAACCATCGGCATCGTCGGCGAAAGTGGGTCGGGCAAGACCACGCTCGCGCTCGCGGTGATGCGGCTTTTGTCGTCCGAAGGTAAAATCTCGTTCATTGGCCGCGACTTGCAAGGGCTAAAAAATCGCCAGCTTCGCCCGGTTCGCAAAGACATGCAGATGGTGTTTCAAGACCCCTACGGCTCGCTTTCGCCGCGCCTGACAGTTGAACAAATCGTCGCCGAGGGTCTGGGCGTTCATGGGCTGAAACCCGGCGAAGACAGTCACACCATGGTGGCTGATTTGTTAACAGAAGTCGGCCTAGACCCAAACATGATGGGCCGCTACCCGCACGAGTTCTCCGGTGGTCAACGCCAAAGGATCGCCATTGCCCGCGCCATGATCCTGCACCCGCGTCTGGTGGTTTTAGACGAGCCAACCTCGGCGCTGGACATGACGGTACAGGTGCAAATCGTTGAGCTTTTGCGAAATCTTCAACAAAAACACCGGCTTGCCTATCTGTTCATCAGCCATGATTTAAAAGTCGTGCGCGCCCTTAGCCACAAGGTACTGGTGATGAAACTTGGCGATATCGTCGAGCAAGGCGAAGGGGATCAGGTGTTTGACAACCCGCAAACCGACTATACCAAAACGCTGATGGCGGCCGCGTTCGATCTGCAAAGCGTTAACGGATAGGTTCGGACAAACCCTATAGATGATAGCGTTGCCGGTCCTGCAAATAGGGCGCACGCGCGCGCGTGTTTTCCAGCCGCGACTTCTCAAGCGTCGCCATCAAGATGGTCTCCGACGCCCCCGCTTCAGCGTCGCAAACCCCGTCCGGCCCGATAAACCGACTGCCACCCAAATAATCCGCCCCATCCTTACGACCAGCCCAGTTAGCATAGGCCAAAAACACCCCGTTTTCAAAAGCACGCGCCGGAACCAGCGTCTCAGCGATGAATTTCCATTTCGACGACAGGGCCGTGGGCACGATCAAAAACTCGGCCCCTTGCAAGGCCGCTTGACGCGCCGCCTCGGGGAACTCCACGTCATAGCCGAGCAAAAGCGCCATGCGCCACCCGGCATAGTCAAAAACCCGCACATGCGAATCCGGGCTGAAATATTCCGCCTCAAACCCCGGCGGGATGTGGTTCTTGCGGTGATGCGACAACATTTTCCCATCGGGCTGGATGAAGGCGCAGGCGTTGAAAAGGGCGCCATCCGCAACCTCAGGATACCCAAAAACAATCGCGATCTCGTGCAAGGATGCAATCTCGCCCACGCGCTCGGAATATTCGCCCAAAACCGGCTCTGCCCGCTCGCGCAGTTTGTCCCCGACACGATGTCCAGATAGGGAAAGTGCAGGACATATCAACAAGTTAGCGCCCTGCCCGGCGGCTCTATTCGCTGCCATGTCCAGCCAGTTGAGCTTGGCCGCCGGCGGATCATCGCGGGCGGTTTGCTGAAATATCGAAACGCAGAAATCACTCATGCGTCACTTTATGAAGCCTCTGGTTTCAGAGTCAACGGTGAGCGTAAAATCGTGACCGGATCGCCTATCAATCACCCGTTAAATCGCCAGCGAATGCCCCGCCGCGTTCACATTATAGGCGTCAAACTCGCGCGCAATCATCCGGGTCAGCGGTTGCCCCGCCTCGACGATTTTCAAAACCGCTCCGTTAAGCGTGGTCAACGGCGAGAATTTCTGATGAACCCGCAATTGCTCCAGCCGCAAATCCATCGGAACGGTGTCAAACTCCGCCTCGATCTTGTCGAGATTAACCTCAAACGCGCACATCAACTCCTCGATCACCCGCGCGCGCAGCCGATCCTCGTCGGTAAACATATGCCCCCGCGCCGCCGCCAGATTGCCACCGCGAATTTGCGCCAGATAGGCCGAGGTCGCGCTGATATTTTGCACATATCCTTGCCGCATCCGCGAGATCGACGACGCGCCAACCCCGATCAGGGTCTCGCAACGATCATCGGTATAGCCCTGAAAATTGCGCCGCAACCGCCCGGCCTTAGCCGCCCGCTCCAGCCCGTCGCCCTCAAGCGCGAAATGGTCGATGCCAACCGCACGGTAGCCCGCCGCCAGAAAAATCTTCTTCGCGGTGTCATAAAGTGCGAGCCGCGCCACAGAGTCAGGCAGCTTGTCCTCGGGGATCATCCGCTGCCGCTTGGCCATCCAAGGTACATGCGCATAACCGTAAAGCGCGACCCGATCCGGCCTCAGACTGACCAGCTTATTGGCGGTGGCGGTGATGCTGGCATTATCCTGATAGGGCAAGCCATAAAGAATGTCGGTATTGAGGCTGTGAATTCCGCGCGCGCGAAGTTTCTGGGACACTTCCTGAGTGATTTCAAAGCTCTGTTCGCGCCCGATCGTCTCTTGAATTTTGGGATCGAAATCCTGAATGCCGATGCTGGCGCGGTTCATGCCCGCAGCCGCCAGCGCGTCCAATCTGGCGTCATCGCACTCGTTTGGATCGACCTCGACCGAGAACTCGGCCCCGTCAGCAAACGGCATTCGCGCGGCAATCGCCCCGGCCAGACGGGTCATTTGCTCGGGCGGCAACAATGTCGGCGTGCCTCCCCCCCAATGGAGCCGCGACAGCTTGACCCCGTCGGGCAACTCGTCTGCCACACGGTTGATCTCGTCGATCAACGTCCCCAAATAAGAGGTGACCGCATCGTTATTGCGCACGCCTTGGGTGCGACAGGCGCAAAACCAGCACAGGCGGTGGCAAAACGGAATATGTACATAAAGCGACAGTGTGTCATCTTTAGCGACCGCTCGCAGCCATTGTAGATAGTCACTAGATTGGATGCCCGTAGTAAAATTCGGCGCAGTCGGATAGCTTGTGTAACGCGGAACCTTCGCGTCAAATAAACCGAGTCGTAAGAGTTGCTTCTGAATTGTCATCCGCATACATACGGCCAACCCTCCGGCGATTACTTTGATCCGGATCAAATTAGAAGGTACTAATGTTCAAATCTGTCATAAACTTGAAGACTTCTAATTGCGGCGACTGCCCGATACAGACGTCAGCGGTCTGTTCCAGATGCGAGCCGGACGAGTTGGTGGTGCTGGAGCGCCTCAAAACCTATAAAACCTACGCCGCCGGTCAAACCATCATTTGGGCCGGGGACGAGCTGCAATTCGTCGGCTCGGTTGTCAGGGGCGTGGCCACGCTCAGCCAAACAATGGAGGATGGCCGTCGCCAGATGGTCGGCCTGCTTTTGCCGAGCGATTTCATCGGCAGACCGGGGCGTCAACACGCGCCGTTTGACGTGATTGCCGCCACCGAAGTCACGCTTTGCCGCTTTCACAAGGCCGATTTTGAAAACCTGATAAAGACCTCTAATGCGGTGTCACATCGTCTGCTCGAGATGATGCTGGACGAGCTGGATGCCGCGCGTGAGTGGATGCTGCTGTTGGGCCGCAAGACCGCGCGCGAAAAGATCGCCAGCTTAATTGTGATCATCGCGCGCCGCGACAAAAGCCTCGGCCCGTTCGAGGGTGATGGCCGAATTCAGTTTGACCTGCCGCTCTCACGCGAGGCGATGGCGGACTATCTTGGCCTAACGCTGGAGACCGTATCCCGCCAGATTTCAAGCCTCAAACGCGACGGTTTTATCGAGCTTACCGGCAAACGCCACATCGCCATCCCCGATTTCGCCCGGCTGGAAAACGAGACTGGCGACGATACAGACGGCGGCATGCTGGCCTAAATTCTGGCCTAAATTCTGGCCTAAATTCTGGCAAACCATCAACTCACTTGCTTACCCGAATCATGCGCGCAAATCGCCGTAAGAGTTGTGATCACATTCAATCACAGTTCCGTGAAAGCAACACTTGCCCAACTACAGCGCAGGATTTATGCACAATTTGACATAGATCAAAGTAAAATTGTGGCTAACCTTGCAGCGTTTCGTGAACAAACAGGATGCATCCAGCCCGACGAACGGGTGGGGCGACTTCGGGGGGAAGAATTTATGCGTAATTATTTGTGGCTGATCGTGCTTGCGGTCATAGCTTTGATGGCAGCGATGGCGGCGAATTTCGCCCGCGACGGGGCTTACCAGTTTCATGCCATACTCGTCATGCTCATCGCCGCAGGGGTCTTTCTTTACGTCCTCTCCCACACCAACGACCCCCCCAAAGAGGCCCCGACCGGCTATATGGATGACGTCATCCGCGCCGGCGTGATTGCCACTGCGTTTTGGGGAATTGCCGGGTTTCTTGCCGGCACATATATCGCCTTTGAGCTGGCATTTCCGTTGCTCAATCTTGACCTGCCCTGGACCTCATTTGGTCGCCTACGCCCGCTGCATACCTCCGCAGTGGTGTTTGCATTTGGCGGTAATGCGCTGATATTAAGCAGTTTTTACATTGTCCAACGCACCTGCGCAACCCGCCTTTGGGGCGGCAATCTGGCGTGGTTCGTGTTTTGGGGCTATCAGATTTTCATCGTATTGGCGGCCACGGGTTATCTTTTGGGCGTGACCCAAGGCAAGGAATATGCCGAACCTGAGTGGTATGTGGATATCTGGCTGACCATTGTTTGGCTGGCGTTTTTGGCGGTGTTCATGGGCACGCTGATCAGGCGAAAAGAGCCGCATATCTATGTCGCCAACTGGTTTTTGCTCAGCTTCATTGTCACCATTGCCATGCTGCATGTGCTCAACAACCTGTCGGTTCCGGTGTCGATCTTTGGCTCTAAATCGGTGCAGGTATTTGCTGGCGTTCAAGACGCGCTGACCCAGTGGTGGTACGGCCATAACGCGGTTGGTTTCTTTTTAACCGCCGGTTTTCTTGGCATGATGTACTATTTCGTCCCCAAACAGGCGGAGCGTCCGATTTACAGCTATAAGCTGTCGATCATCCATTTCTGGGCGTTGATCTTCCTTTATATCTGGGCCGGTCCACACCATTTGCATTACACAGCGCTGCCCGATTGGGCACAATTTCTGGGCATGGCCTTTTCAATCATGCTCTGGATGCCCTCATGGGGTGGCATGATCAACGGGATCATGACCCTGTCGGGTGCTTGGGACAAGCTGCGCACCGATCCGGTTCTCAGGATGATGGTGGCATCATTGGCATTTTACGGCATGTCCACATTCGAGGGTCCGGTGATGGCGATCCGCGAGGTCAATGCGCTCAGCCACTACACCGACTGGACCATCGGCCACGTCCATTCCGGCGCACTTGGCTGGAACGGCCTGATCACATTTGGCGCGCTATACTTCCTCACTCCGCGCCTGTGGAACAAAGAGCGGCTTTATAGCCTCTCGATGGTTTCATGGCACTTCTGGCTCGCAACCATCGGCATCGTTCTTTACGTAAGCTCGATGTGGGTCAGCGGCATCATGGAAGGTCTGATGTGGCGCGAGGTTGATGCCCAAGGCTTCTTGGTCAACTCGTTCGCCGATACCGTTGCCGCCAAATATCCCATGTATGTCGTGCGCGGCATCGGCGGGATCATGTATCTCAGCGGTGCCGTCATCATGTGCATAAACCTGTGGAAAACTGTCACCAGCGCGCCTGAGAAATCAGGCATGCCGGCTGCGGTTCCGGCTGAATAGGGAGGGCTGAGAAAATGTCGTTCATGTCCAAACATAAGTTCATCGAAACCAACGCCACCCTGCTCTTGGTGCTCAGCCTTCTGGTCGTGACCATCGGCGGAATAGTGGAGCTGGTGCCGTTGTTTTTCTTTCAAAGCACCATCGAAAAGGTCGAAGGTGTGCGGCCCTATTCCCCACTCGAAATGGCCGGGCGCAACATTTATATCCGCGAGGGGTGCTATCTCTGTCACAGCCAGATGATCCGCCCGTTGCGCGACGAAGTCGAGCGCTACGGTCCCTATTCGCTGGCAGCTGAATCCATGTATGACCATCCGTTCCAATGGGGTTCAAAACGCATCGGTCCCGATCTGGCCCGCGTCGGTGGGCGCTATTCGGATGCATGGCAGGTGCTTCATTTGACCAATCCGCGCGATGTGGTTCCGGTCAGCATCATGCCGACCTATGGCTTCATGCTAAAAAATACCATCGACGGCAAATATATCGCCGATGTCTTGCGCGCCAACCGGATGGTTGGCGTTCCATACACCGACGAGATGATCAAACTCGCTCAACAGGATTTCATAGCGCAGGCCGATTCCGAGAGCGATTCCGAGGGGTTACTGAAACGCTATCCAAAAGCGCAGGTGCGAAATTTCGACGGCCAGCCACAGCTGACGGAGATGGACGCGCTGATCGCCTATTTGCAAGTGCTGGGAACGATGGTTGATTTTTCAACCTTTGAACCCCTGCCAAGCCGTTGATCAGGAGGGGATAATGGACAAATATACACTCTTGCGCGACTTCGCCGATAGCTGGGGATTGCTGGCCATGATGGCGGTTTTCCTGCTGGTTCTGGTGTTCGCATTCCGGCGCGGCAGTGCAGGTATGCATAACGATGCCGCCAACATTCCCCTGCGCGGCGGCGACGACCTCGAAGACGACGTCAAACATGTCAGCCCGGCAAAAAATCAGCCCAAAAAGGAGGCCCGGCCGTGAGCAAACAAGATCCGCACCGCGACGACCCCGCAACCACAGGTCATGAATGGGATGGTATTCAGGAGTTCGACAATCCGCTGCCACGCTGGTGGCTCTGGACCTTCATCGCCACCATCATCATTGCCATCGCCATCACCATTATCTATCCGGCATGGCCCACATTCAACGGGCCAACCAAGGGGCTGATCGGCTATTCCTCGCGCGCTGATGTCGCCGCCGACATCCAGCGTTTCAATGAGGCCAACAAGGCTGTTGATACAAAACTGTCAACGGTTGCGCTTGAGGATATCAACAAGGATCCGGTGCTGCGAAGCTACGCCATGAATGGCGGGGCCGCCGTATTCAAAACATGGTGCGCCCAATGCCACGGCCAAGGGGCCGACGGGGTGAAAATGGGCTCGGGCTATCCCAACCTGATCGACGATGACTGGCTGTGGGGCGGCACCATCGAGGCCATTCACACCACCATCACCCACGGGATTCGCTCCGCCGTTGACCCGGACACCCGCGATTCCGCCATGCCACAATTTGGTGACATTCTGGAGCCGAGCGAGATTGATCAGTTGGTTCAGCATGTTCGCGCCATCTCGGGCCAAAGCAACGATGCAACAGCCGCCAAAGCCGGGGCGCTGTTATTTGCCGATAATTGCGCGGCCTGCCACGGCGACGCCGGAACCGGAGGGCGTGAGGTCGGCGCTCCCAATCTCACCGACGCCATCTGGCTTTATGGCGGCGATGTCGCCAGCCTGACCAACACCATCACCAACGCCCATTACGGCATCATGCCCGCATGGGGTGGACGCCTGACAGAGTCGCAAATCCGTCAGGTTGCCACCTTCATCCACGAAAGCGGCGGCGGTGAATAAGGGCGACGAATAAAATAGCGAATTCTTTGAGCGCGCCCTCTTGCGCCCAAAGATGTTGGCGCCGACCTCCCGGTCCTGTTCACACTCAGGGAGGTCGGCGCTGTTTTGACACAGGCATTTGTAGAGCGCATCGCCCCACGATCTGCCATTATATGACCTTGAACCGGACAACAGAAGGCCGCGCCGCATGAGCGTTTCTGACGATCAACCCCCCAAGCTCTACGCCGCACAAGAGCCGGTCTTTCCGCGCAAAGTCTATGGCTATTTTCGCAATCTGAAATGGGCGATGATGGTTCTGACGCTGGGGATTTACTATATCACCCCGTGGATCAGATGGGATCGCGGACCAAACCTGCCCGATCAGGCGGTTCTGATCGACATGGCCGACCGGCGTTTCTTCTTTTTCTGGATCGAGATTTGGCCACAAGAGTTCTATCTGGTCGCGGGCCTTTTGGTCATGGCCGGATTGGGCCTATTTTTGTTCAC
>CAYPUW010000049.1:0-10959 GCA_964413925.1 uncultured Rhodobacter sp.
TTTGGCGTTCTTGGCATTGCTCGCCGCCCGCATGCGCGCAACCGCACCTGACGCATCCAGCCCCTTGGCCAGATCAAACCGATAATCGGGCGGCTGGACCGACCCCTGACAGGCCCCCTCCCATTCATGGGCATCGCAAAGCCGCTTGCCAACCGCCTGACACAAATCGGCAGCCTCGGAGGCTTTGGTCCAGACCACCGGATAGGTGCAGGGGATGTTTGGAAACTCGAACTGGTCAATACAAGCCTTGGCGTCCTCTGGTCGCTCGGTCGCCGGATCATAAAGCGGGGCCATGAAGCGCTTGCCGCAGATTTTGCGAAATCGCGCGTTTTCAAAGGTCTTGCCAGCGTTATTGGTCTTGCATGTATCCACGCTCATCGGATGACGGGTAACGGCGGGGTTGCCTTGTCCGGCAATGCCCGAGCGCGCCAGAATCCCACCGATCCGCTTCATCTGATCAGGATTAAGGCCGTAAACTCGCTTCATCTGGCCAAGCAGTTTGGCGTTTTGCTGTTTCAGAGTTTGGGCATTTGGCGCAGCAGCAAGCAGGGACAGCACAATGGTCAGAACCAATGTGCCAAGCCGGGTCACTTTCTGGCTTCTTTTCTATATAAATAAAAGAAATCGCGATTGTCAGGAAAGCCAAGGAAGCGGGGCACCCGGCTGCCATCGCGCTTTTTCTTGTCCACCAGCGCCATTCCCGGCACCAGATGGCGGGTCTCGATCGCCCCGTTTTTGCGGGCGTAGGTGGCCAAATAAGTGTGTTCCAGCGCGTTCATGTCCAACAGCATAGCATAATCGCAGGAAAGTGCTTGAAAACTTCGTGCCATCGCCGAGGGGGTCGCGGTGGAGAAATATCCATAGATCAAAAATTGCTTGCCTTCAGCCTCGCGCATGCAAGCCCCCGCCCGCAAGGTTCGCAAGTTTGCCTCGGCATCCCCAGACCAGTTCCCCGGCCCCCAATAACGCACCAACGGCCCCGGCACAGATTTGCCGGTTTCCTTGTCACGCACCACCAAAGGCACGCCATTTTGTCGCGCGAATTTTATGCGTGGCAGCAGTTTGTTGTCTTCTTTGGTCCATGTTTTCATGCCGATTGTGCCGTCATTTAGCACATAAAGCGTGGCCAGATCCTCTTTCAGCTTGCTCTCGACCACCCCTTCTACCACGAAACCATAATGCTTTCCGTGATCGGTCGTGGCGTAAGGGCCAAAGCGAAACGCCCCATGCTCACGTTTGAAACCACCCGCAAAAGTCGCCACCACGCGCTTGGTAAGAGCCGGGCTAACCATGCCGGTATTGACCAACGGCCTGACCGTACCAATACCATCAGGACCGGGCAGCGCCATATTGCGCCCTGCACCGGATGGCCGACTTGACCAGTCCACGCGCGGATGCTCGGTTCCCGGTTCATAGCCGATCTTGAACCGGCTCAAATCAAAGGCGACCAGATAAACCAAGGCACGGGACTCGTTATATTCCAGACGGTTGGCCGCGCCTTTATCACCAAGAATATCCTTGCTGATCAAGGCCGGTTGCAAGGTCGAGGCGTAAATCCCCGGCAGATTGGACAATGGATACCACGCCCCCATTGCCAGCCGACCCTTGGGCGCGCCGTCAAGCAACAGCCCCATATTGGTCTGAACCACCGGAGTTTTCGCAAGCCGTGTCGCGATCAGACCTTGCGGGATGATCCCCTCGGTTTTGGCGTTGACCGTCTTGGCCACCTCCATCTTGGAGTCCTTAAAGAACGTGTCTTTCACAAACCCAATCAGGTTCTCGCCCATCCACACATTGTCGCGCAAAAACTCGGTGGTGGCCTCAAGCGTCGTGCGCGAGCCACGAACAGGGGTGCGCAAAAACAAGCGACCTCCGCAAATCGGCGAGAACGGGAGTCCGGCCTTTTTCGCGCGATCAAGCGGAGTTCTCTTGCTGCCCTGCCACGGAATGCAGCGAAAAGTTCCGGTCTTGCCTGTGATCGCCAGATGAACGCGCGGCTTGTCAATCAACTCAATTTTCTGGCCCTCGGGATCGGGATTTTCAAGGTGATAGGCAGCCGGAGCGAACCGGTCCTTTTGCGTCACCTCCAGCAGCAGCCACGAGTTAATCAGCGGGCTGAGCGATGTCAGTTTGATCTTCTGCCCGGCCAGCGTGGACATGGTGGTCGCGCGGCGAAACTGTTGCAGCTCGACAATGGTTTTTCGCTTATCGGCCTCGTACTGATTGATCTGGGTCTGCACCCGAATTTTTTCCGACAGGGTCTCAACCGCGAGCGCCGGCCTAAGCGTCAGGATCAACAAAATCAGGCTGCTCAACAGCCAAAATGACGGCCAGTGCGCGGCTCGGCGCAACAACAAAACATCCACTCCGCTGGATCGCGAACCAACTATGCGACAGGCGCGCCCCGAAATCGGCGTTTTCATAAAAATCATATCACTCATACGCTTACTTAATAAATGTAGTTTAAGGCGCAAGTATAGGGCAGTCTGGCAACAAAGAAAGTATCAGTTGCGCGGCCAAGTCCTTGCAATCGGGGCGCGTAACTTATTTGTCACCCAACGTGAGAGGGGCTGTTAACGGTTTTTCAAAGATTGCGGATGTCAGTTAACAGCCGTCAGGACCACTTCGACGCGGCGGTTTTTGCGACGACCCTCATCGGTTGCATTGCTTGCGCGCGGCGAAAGATAGCCAACGCCCTCGGCAGAAATCTGGCCCTGACTGACGCCATATGTCTCAACCAGTCGCTTCATGACCGAGGTTGCACGTTTGCGCGAGAGGGCAACGTTTCGCGCCAGCGTTCCGGTCGCGTCCGTATGCCCCACAAGCACCACCGCATCTTTTGGATGCGCCGTTAGAAACGCGGCAAGTTCCTGCAAGGATTTGGAGCCGT
This sequence comes from uncultured Rhodobacter sp., assembly GCA_964413925.1. Lineage (GTDB taxonomy): Bacteria > Pseudomonadota > Alphaproteobacteria > Rhodobacterales > Rhodobacteraceae > UBA5972. Next base: position 2,891 of record CAYPUW010000049.1, read on the forward strand.
CGCCACTAAGATTAGCCGAGCCTTTTTGAAACTCTAACCCCTCAAGAACGACCACGCCTTGTTGCTCCAGAACGTCACTCACGGCCAAGGCTGCCACAGGCGTCGTCGGAGCAGCCTCGCTGGTCGGGTTTTTGGTAGAGGCCGAGACCTTTTCAATTGGCTCTATCGGCGTGCCGATATTGGTGATCTGAATAAACCCGCGCTCAGGGCTGCGGCTGACCAGAAGGCCGATAAACTCGTCCCCGTTTGTGGTGCGTTTAGAGGCCGCAAGATAGCGAAAATCACCGAGATCCACATGCATCTCCGGCTCAGCCACCACATCGGTTTTGAAGCGGAAATCAAAGCCGCCGCAATCGCGGGTCGCACATTCAAACAGTACTGAATAGCCAGCGGCCCTAAGCTGGTTGCGCAGAGGGTTGATCAGATCAAGCGTGTTGGTGTCATTGGCGGGCGTTTTCCACACCAGCCGCGAAATCTCGCCCTCGACGCGCGCGCGCATGATCTTGCCATCGGCATAGGGACCGACGGGCATTTTCAGCGTGCCAACTGGACTAATGCTTTGATAGCTTTGGATCGCGCCGTCTGGAAATTGCAGCACAGGCCCTGCCATCGCCACAAGGGGGACGCAAAAAGCCGCCAAGCCGAATATGAAAGCCCGTGTTCTCATCTATTTTGTGAATGATACTCTATATTTGGCTGTTTATCCACAGCCGATGACACCCGGTTTGACATGTTGAAAAATCCGGTCACCGAGGCGATATCCCAGATGTCGCGATCACTGAAGCCGGCGTCGCGCAGGGCTTGGCGGTCAGGCTCTTGGATTTTATGGCTTTCCTCGGTGACTTTGGACGCGAAATCAAGCATCGCCTTGTGGCGCACAGACAGATCAGCGGCGCGGTAATTCATCACCAGAACCTCTCCCAATATGGGATCACCAGAGAGTTTGCGCACAGCCGCACCATGCGCGGTCAGGCAATAAAAGCAGTGGTTGATCGACGAGACCACGACCGCGATCATTTCACGCTCAAGCTTGCTCAACCCGCTATCGCCCAGCATCAGGTCATTATACATCGCCGTGAAGCTGTTGAGCTTGTCTATATCAAAGGCATAAGCTGCCAGAACATTCGGCACAAACCCCAGTTTTTCCACACAAATATCGAAATAGCGCTGGGTTTCCGGCGGCAAGGGATCGACCTGCGCCAGATCAAGCGCATGGATTGGTTTTGGTTTCATGTTCAGCCCCGATCCCCTTATTTCATTCGATAATGGTACTTAGTCGCAACTTGCATACCAATGCCAGCAAACAATCTTTGCGCCGGCAGGTTTTGGCCGGTGGTAACGGCAGACAGCGTGTCGGCCCCCTGCTCCATCGCCCAAATTGCCGCGCGGCCAAGCATCTTTCGCGCCACCCCGAAACGGCGGCAATCAAGCGCAATTTCCAGCGCGTGCAGCATGGCGATACCACCATCGCAAGCGACAAAAGCCACACCTGCCGGGGTCTCGTTAAAGCGGCTGAACAGGTGGGTTTTAGGAGCGGTAGTGCGATGCATAACATCAACCCTCGCCGCATCAATTCCGCCAGTTTTCCACAGCTCGACCATCAAGGCCAGCGGATCTTGGCACGGGATCGCATCAAGCGGTGCGGGGTTGATCTTGGCAATCATCTCGGCGCGCGCGCAAAACACCAACACCGGATCGACAATCTTGTAGTTTCGCGCCGCCAGCCGCTGATCAAGGGCGGTGTCTTTCTCTCTGATCATGAACAGCGGATTTTGGCCGATCTTGACCATTTCCGCCTCTGCCAGATCAATCTGATCAAGCGCGCGGGGCGAATCACTTGTGGCCGCTGACACCCGCTTGCCGCCGCCAAGCCCACGCCGCAAAGTCCACGGTCCCGCGTGGAAAAACTCGGCGGCAGGCCAAGTTGCATCCATCGCCTGAAACAGACGCGCCGCTGTCGGCGCGACACTCATTTGCGCGCCATGGGAAAAGCCATGCAAAAAGCCTCTGCCGCCAGATCAAGGGCAGCAGCTTCAATGCTACGAAAAACAATATTGCTGCCAAAATGCCCGTTCAGAACAAACGGATAAGACCCGATGGCCACGCGCTGATGCAACAAAGCGATCTCGGCCAACTCTGCGGCAAAATCCCCCTCGGGCCGATCAATGCGAAAACTTCTGGAGAGCATCGGCGCCCCTCCCATCAAACTCGGCAAAACAGACGCGACCATGGCACAAAAAATCGCCGGAACCCCCGCCATCACATGCACATTTTTCAGCGTAAAACCCGGAGCGACCGAGATCGGATTATCAATCAGCACCGCCCCCTCGGGAATACGCGCCATCCGCATCCTTGCCGCATTAAACTCGACATTATTGCGCCGATAATAGGCTCCAAGCAGCGCGCGCGCATCATCGCGCACAGCTATCGCAACCCCAAACGCAGCCGCGATCGCCTCGGCGGTGATATCGTCATGGGTCGGGCCGATGCCACCGCTGGTGAACAGGTGATCCCAGCGCGCACTCAACGCCCGAACCGCCGCCACGATATCGTCGTGATCATCGGCAACCACACGCACTTCTTTCAGATCAATCGCCGCCTCTGACAGTTCATGCGCCAGATGAACAAGATTGGCGTCGGTGGTCCGCCCGGACAGAATTTCGTCGCCGATCACCAGCATTGCCGCAGTTGGATTTGGTGTGGGGTTTGTCATAAAGCACCTGCGCTTGTCGCCGTTAAGCCCAAGGTATAGGACCGCTTCATGCAGTTTCAAACCCCTCTTATCGCCGCCACGCTGATCCGGCGCTACAAGCGTTTTCTCGCCGATATCACCTTGCCAGATGGTGTTGAGACGACCGCCCACTGCGCCAATCCCGGCGCGATGACCGGGCTGATGGATCAGGGAGCGCGCATTTGGGTCGAGCAAAACGACGACCCCAAACGCAAGCTTAAATTCTCGTGGAAACTGATCGAGCTTGGCCACGGGCATTGGGCCTGTCTGGACACGTCCCTACCAAACAAGCTGGTGGCCGAGGCCCTGCGAGCGGGCAAAATCCCCGAGCTTCTTGGCTATACCCACATTCGGCCAGAGGTGAAATACGGCGAAAGCAGCCGCATTGATTTTCTGCTGAAGGGCGAGGGCAGACCGAATACCTATGTAGAGGTCAAAGCCGTCACGTTAATGCGCGCCCCCGGTTTGGCCGAGTTTCCCGACAGCGTGACCAAACGCGGCACCAAGCATTTGCATGAGTTGATCGAGATGGTCCACGAGGGCCACCGCGCCGTCATGCTCTATGTGGTGCATCGAACCGATTGCGCCAGATTTACCATCGCCGCCGACATCGACCCCGATTATGCTGAGGCGTTCGCGGCAGCCCGGCTCGCAGGTGTCGAGATGATTTGCTATGGCACCAACATCTCGACCACGTCAGTCACCCTTGCCAATGGGTTGCCCGTAGAGCCGCCCCAATAAATTCGTCGGGGCCTCTGGTATCGCTGCAAGATTGGGACTAACTAGGCGCATATTGCAATAAAGACGAGGCTCACCCGTGGAAGGTCAGACCCATAGCCGCCTGAACAAAGACGGCATCCAAATCCATACGCCTGAGGAATTTGACGGCATGCGCGCGGCTGGCCTGTTGGCGGCGCAAACGCTCGATATGATCGCCGAGCATGTGAAACCCGGCGTGACCACCGAGCATCTGGATGATCTGTGCCATGAGTTTATGGTCGATCATGGCTCTGTCCCCGCGACGCTCGGTTATAAGGGGTATCCCAAATCAAGCTGCATCTCGATTAACCATGTTGTCTGTCACGGCATTCCCTCGGAAAAACGCCTCAAAGATGGCGATATTCTTAACATTGACGTCACCTGCATCCTTAACGGTTGGTTTGGGGACACCTCGCGCATGTTTGTTGCCGGCAAGCTCAGCCGCAAGGCCGAGCGGCTGATCGAGATCACCCATCATGCACTTATGCTCGGGATTGAGCAGGTCAAACCCGGCAACACGTTTGGCGATATTGGGGCCGCGATCCAGCAATATGCGGAGGCGCAGCGCTGCTCTGTCGTGCGCGACTTTTGTGGTCACGGGTTGGGGCGGGTGTTTCACTCGGCACCAAGTGTGCTCCATTACGGGCGTTTTGGCGCTGGCTTGAAGTTGGAGGAAGGCATGTTTTTCACCATCGAACCAATGGTTAATCTTGGCCGTCCCGACACCAAAGTTCTCGCCGATGACTGGACCGCCGTGACCAAAGACAAGTCCCTGTCGGCGCAGTTTGAGCACTCAATCGGTGTGACGGCGGATGGCTATGAGGTGTTTACTTTGTCGCCCACCGGGAAATTCCACCCAACTTACGGCTAAGTTTAATCGTTCTTTAACGAGAATCAGGCAAGGCTCGATGCTATGTCTGAACCACCTGATCATCCGCATTTCGGCGAAACCTCGCTGCCGGGGTTTCTTTTCGCCCCGCCGGTCGCCCTGCGCAACAAGCCAGCCGAGGATTTTCGCGCCAGTCACCGAACCCGCTTGCGCCAGCGATTTACCGATGGCGGGGCGGGTGCGATGCCTGATTATGAATTACTGGAGCTTGTGTTGTTTCGCGCAATCCCCCGTCAGGACGTGAAACCGCTGGCGAAAAGGTTGATGACCGAATTTGGCGACTTTAATCTGGTACTGGCCGCCTCGCCCGCCCGACTTGGCCGCATTCAAGGGGTTGGCACGTCTGTTGTGCAAGAGCTGAAAATCGTCGAGGCTGCCGCTCACAGAATGGCGCGCGCGCGCGTAATTGGCCGCGCGGTTTTGTCGTCATGGGACGCACTGCTTGATTATTGCAAAACCGTGCTGGCCCATCGATCAGTTGAACAGTTTCGCATCCTGTTTTTAGATCGCAAAAATATCCTGATCGCCGATGAAGAGCAACAAACCGGCACGGTTGACCATGTGCCGGTTTATCCGCGCGAAGTGGTGAAACGGGCGCTCGAACTCAACGCTTCTGCCCTGATCCTCGTGCATAATCATCCATCTGGCGATCCCAACCCGTCCGAGGCCGACATCGTGATGACAAATCAAATCAAGGCTGCGGCGGAGGTGTTGGGGATCATAATTCACGACCATCTTATCGTCGGAAAAGGCGAAGATTTCAGCTTTAGCGCGGCGGGTCTTTTGTGACTATCTCACCCAAACCTCGACCCGACGGTTAAGACGACGACCGTTCTCGCTACCATTACAGGCGATTGGCGAAACCTCGCCCAGACCAGCGATTTGAAACTTGATCTTCGATAAATCGGCGCGGGTTGCCCCGGTCCTCACCAGTTTTGCCACCCGTTCTGCCCGTTGTCGAGCAATACGCCGATTACCCGCTCCGCCACCTTGGGAATCAGAAAACCCGGCAAAAATCAACTCGCGGCCATCAAAATCGCCAGTTTCGATCAATCCGATAAGGGTTTTTAAACTATGCTTTGAGCGCGCGTTCAGTTTGGTCGACTTGTCTTGAAACCGGAACGTGGCCGAAAGCCTGCTTGCGTCTGAAAACTTGTTAACAAACCCCTTAAGCGCCTCAAGCGACACATCCGCACTCGCCAATCGAACCGCATTGGCGATGCGTTCTTGCTGCGTGGCAAATGGCTGGGCCACCAACTCCTGCCCCACATATCCAAGGTCGGAGACCGCCTTCTGGCCTTTCGGTCCAGCCAGATAGGCCAGAAAATCTCGGGCAAAAACCGGCAGTTTTGCTTTGGGCTGATAGAGATAGATATAGCGCGACAACGGGTAATCCCCCGACTGCAGCCCAAATCTCGACGGGTATTGCCTAACCCCGCAAGCCTCTCTAATCGACAGAGTTTTTGCATTTCTAATACCTGCAAAACTGGTAAATCCAATGCCTAGAGGATCGGCGGCAACCGTGTCTGACAAGGTCTGGGCATCCGCCAAAATTGACGCAGTTTTGGGCGCAGGCGAAAAATCAGGCAACAGCACCATGCGCGAAAAAGCGCGGCCTATATCTGACGCAACATCTTGGCGGTACCGGGTGATCGGCGCGTCGTACCCGCCCAACTCTGACCAGTTGGTGATGTTGCCAGAATAGATTTTGCGGATATCCTTGAGCGAAAGCGACGACACCGGGTTTTCTTTTGAAACGATAAAAACCAGCGCATCTAGCGCAAGCACCTGCCGCTGCTCCGGGCTGTTGAGATCACCGATCTTGGCAACACGCGCACGCTTTACCTCGCCAACCGTCGCCGCGCGCGAAGTCACCGCAAGGTCGCTGGCGTTGTTAATCAAGTCTTGCAAGCCTGATTTGGAATCACCCGGCTGCGCCTGAATACGTGCCACCGGAATTGTCGCTGGGTCAGACAGAAAATAGGTCCAGCCCTTGCTGCCGTGATTGGACCGCAAGCTGGTATTTCCGGTTGAAAACGCAAAATCCTCCACCAGCGAGGGCAACAACCCGTTAACCACCTCGGCGTCCCCTGAAATGGTTATATCGGCGGCATATTGCGCCGGGTCCGGGCAGCCGTGGCCGGTGCAAACGACGCCAAGGCTGCGCAATGTCATCTCGCCAAACATGGTATCCAGACGATAGAATTCACCATCATATCCGAGCAGCTTGCCCGAAAGCGCGACCGAGCCGTCGGCGGATTTCAACGTGACCATCTGCGCCAATACCTGAGCGCCGCTGGTCAAAAGAAGTCCCGCCAGCAGCAGTGCCGCGCGCTTGTGGAAGTTGAGCATCAAAGATCGCCTGCGAATTTACTTTGCGGCGATAATCAAGTCACGGACCGCATTTTTCAAGACTATGCTTTGTGTTTTATCACCGCAATCGGGCATTTTGAATTGCAGCCCAGACGCGCCGACCATCAGCCCCCCTTTAGAGCGAAAACTGCGCAGCACTTGGCTTTTGCCACAATTCGCGGCGGTCGCGTTGACTGCGACTACCAGCTCAACTACGCCAGATTTAGTGTCCGGCGTCTGGATCAGGCTGTAAACTTGGGCCTGAATAGGGTTTTTTACCGACGCATCACCCAGTTGAACCGAATAGCCGCGCCCGTATTTGTCCGCATGTTTATAGGTGCTTGGCTTGCCAAACCAGACATGCCCACTGGATTTTTTCGACGCACCGAACTCCAACGCATGAAGTGCGATACTATAATTTCCGCGCCACTGAACGGCGATCCGGTCAATATTTTCAAGGTCAGGAACGCTCACCGAGGACATCAAAACCCTGCCATCGGGCAGCCGAACCGAGAAATGTGCCGATTTTTCGAATGCCGGAATAAGCTCTGTAAGAGTACCGGAATGGCCTGTTTTCACCGCGATTGTCAGCTTGGCGTGTCGAATTTCCACTCTGGTATTGGGCAAACACGGCAGGTTCAACGTCAACTCGACCATCCCACCGGCAACAGGTCGCGTCGATAGTTCTGTCAGGCATTTTGTTCCAAACGGGCTGTTGTCAATCCCGGCCATCACGGATGGAACCTTAAAGCCGGTATCGACCTTGACCATGCGCTCCGTCAGATTTGTGGCCAGATTTGCGGCATTGTTTCGCGGCAATACCGCAACGACAACATTGGCCGGGTCACGCGGAAGCACCGCCGCCATATCCATCGCTAGAGGAGGGTTTGACAGATCGGTCATGGTCGGCGCGCCTGCGCGAACACCCGCCGAAACTTCGGCAACTTGTTGCACCTGCCCGCCAAATGCGCTGACCGAGTTTATCGTAAAATCCCCGGCCACTTTGGCAAGCCGCGCCGCTGGTGCGGGCTGCTTGACGATCAAGGGTTGCTCTATGGCAATTTTCGCCAGTTTAGCGCTGGATTTTCGCATAAGCGTGGCCTCAGTCGAGGCCGTTTTGCCCAAATAAACATTGGTAATTTCCAGATCGCTACCGTTAATGCTGACCTGCGCATCAAGGTTGGTAAGTTCGGTTTCAGGCCCGTTTGCGACAGAGTCGATCGGATCGCGCGTCCCCGTTAGGCGCAGAACAACGCTGGCGGAAACCTTTCTGGCACCAGTATCCAGACTATAGGTGAAGGTTTGATGACCAACACAACTCGGCGAGCTTTTATAAAC
>CAYPUW010000050.1:0-10954 GCA_964413925.1 uncultured Rhodobacter sp.
CTTGTTTTTCTCGGCGTGATGACCCGGTGGTCGCATGGCGCAAAACGCGTTTTTGACTTGGCCGGCCATCACCATATCCACGGCTTTGATCGTTGCGCCGACCGCACGATAAGCTGCCTCCAGCGTGCCGGGCGACATGTGCGTATCCCCATCGAGCGCGCGGTGGCCGGTTGTGGGCGCAAGATCGAGTATCTCTGCGAGATAGCTGCTCCTATGCGCAAGCAGAATATGCGCATCCTGACAGCGCGGGGCCTCAACGCGGCGCAGAGGGGCAAAATCCGGGTGGCCAAGTGCGGCCTCGATCACTTTCAGACGAGCAACCTGTTCGGGATGTCCCGTGGGAGTTTCGTGCTTGAGGCAGGCCGAGTGAGTGAATAATGCGGTCGACATTGACAAATGCTAAAAGATTCTGTCTGGCCAGACAACATTAAATCTGTCCGAACGCCAAGTAATATACCTTAAAATACGTCTGAGGCGCGGAATTATCGTGATAGTTGCGAATAAAACGGGCGCGAGGACATTTTACTGTGCCGTCGCGCCCGCCCTGTCAATTTGCGATCAAGCGCTCGCCGAGGCTTTGCGCTTGCTATTATGCCAACGCCGCTTGTTCTGCGGACGGTTTCGCTTGGCCTCTCTTTTGACAGCAACAGGTGCCATCTCGGGCACGACCGTGCCATCAACCGCCTGCGCCGGAATAGTCTGGCGGATCAGCTTTTCGATGCCGCGCAGGTTTTTCAACTCGTCTTCGGCGCAAAACGAAACCGCGAGGCCAGAGGCTCCCGCGCGCGCTGTTCGACCAATGCGGTGAACATAGGATTCAGGTACATGCGGCAGCTCGTAATTGACCACAAGCTCGACCCCCGGCACATCAATGCCGCGCGCGGCAATATCGGTGGCGATCAGCACAGGGTTCGTGCCCTTTCGAAACGCCTCCAGCGCGCGCTGGCGTTGACCTTGGGATTTGTTGCCGTGAATGGCATCCGCCCCCAGCCCTTCGGCGTTGAGCTTGCGCGTCACCTTGTCGGCCCCGCGTTTGGTGCGCGTGAACACGATGATCCGCTTACCTTTGTGGGCCTTGACCAGCTTGGCAATCGCGCTGGTTTTGTCGGCATGTTTCATATGCACGACCGATTGGTCGATACGATCGGCGGTGGCGGTGGTGGGTACCACGGAAACCTCGATCGGGTTTTTCAAATAGTCATTGGACAGCGCGCGAATTTCTTTGGGCATGGTGGCCGAAAACAACAAGGTCTGACGCTGTTTTGGCAGCAGTTTCAGGATGCGCTTGATCGCGGGCATAAAGCCGATGTCGAGCATCTGGTCGGCCTCGTCCAGCACAATCGTCTCGATCTTGTTGAGGCGTATGGCCTTTTGCGACACCAGATCCTCCAGACGACCGGGGGTGGCCACCAGAATATCTACGCCACTTTTCAGCGCGTTAATCTGTTTGCGCACCGGCACACCGCCAACCACACAAGTGGACCACAGAGACAGTTTCTTGGCGTAAACTTTGACCGCTTGGTCGATTTGCGCCGCAAGCTCGCGAGTCGGAGACAGGATCAGCACGCGCACATCGCGGTACTGGGTGCGAAGGTTAGCCTCGTTGAGCCGCTGCAACAGCGGCAGCGCGAAAGCCGCCGTTTTGCCGGTGCCGGTTTGGGCCAGTCCGATCACATCACGACCCTCCAGGATCGTGGGGATGGTTTGGACTTGGATGGGAGTAGGAGTTTCATACCCTTGCGCTGCAAGAGTGTTCAGCAACGGCCTGATCAGGCCGAGTTTTTCAAACGTCACGTATAATTCTTTCTATTTGTTGGCACGGCTTTCGGGCCGCGCATTGGTCACTTGTCGGGGTGCGACAAGTTCCAGCACATCAAGGTGCCGGGCCAGCCGCAGCATCAGATTGAACGCCTCAATTAAGGAAGGCTCAAACCATTCAGACGCAAAACCCTCATTGGCCTGCATCAAATGCTGCGCGTGCATAATCAGAGTGGCGCGCCAAAGTCAAACAAATTCGACATTATGTGTGGGGATGCGCAGACGCGTCGCGGCCTAATCCGGTGCCAACATATAGCCAGAGCCGCGCACCGTTTGCAGATAGCGCGGTGATTTGGGGTCGATTTCAAGCTTGCGCCTAAGACGCGTGATCTGCACATCTATTGCGCGCTCTTGCGCTTGGCCCTTGTCGCGACCCAAATCCTCGACCAGTTTGGTGCGGCTGACAGGTTTATGGGGGCAAGCCGAAAATATCTTCATCAGGGTTGATTCAGTTGCCGTCAGGCGGATCATCTCGGCCCCGTGCCACAACTCCCCGCGTATAAGATCGTAACGGATATGGCCCATTTGCAAGGTCTTGGGAATGTCGCTCTCGACCGTGGGTTTTGGCACGCGTCGCAGGATCGCGTTGATCCTCAGCAACAGCTCCTTTGGTTCAAACGGTTTAGGCAAATAATCATCCGCCCCGGCCTCAAGCCCGGCAATCCGGTCCTCGGCGTCACCCTTGGCGGTCAACAAGAGGATCGGCGTCGAGAGATGCTCGCGCAGGCTGCGGGTTAACGAGACTCCGTCTTCGCCCGGCATCATCACATCAAGCACGATCAGATCAAACTCCAACCCCTTGAGCAATCGGCGCGCATGGCCCGCGTCGCGCGCGGCACTGACCCAATAGCCATTGCGACTGAGGAACTTTTGCAACAAGCCCCTGATCCGCTCGTCGTCATCCACAATCAGAATATGCGCATCAACCGTTTCAAACATCGCTTAGCTGCCATCCGTCATATGTTTCAAAAACTTTCGCATCTGCGGGTCCATGATATGTTCAAGCACCCGCCGAAATCCCTGCACCGCCTCCGGCCCTGCCGCACGATAGGCCGCACGCATGCGAGTTCGCTGGGCCTCGGATAGCTCCCGTTCCAGTCGGCGACCTTTCTCGGTCAGATACAAGTGCCGCTCGCGTTTGTCCTGCGGACCGATGCGGCTTTCAACCAGTCCGTCATTGACCAGCGTTCTGAGCACCCGATTGAGCGACTGCTTGGTCACGCCAAGAATATTGAGCAAATTGTTGACCGTGGTCCCCGGACTGCGGCGAATGAAATGCACGGCGCGGTGATGGGCGCGCCCGTAAGAGAGCGTCTCCAGTATCAGGTCAGGGTCGGCAGTGAACCCGCGATAGGCAAAAAACATCGCCTCGATACCTTTGCGCAATTGGTCATCGGTCAGAAACAACAACCCTTCGCCGCTGATCGGTAGGTCGGAATGTCGGCGTTCCTGCATAATGTTCGGCCCAATCACAATTTCATCGCTCGGCCCCATTTTATGTCAGTCTTGTTGACTTTCCAAGAATCAAATGCTAGCAAAATCGTGAAAACGTGTAATATTATGTCTGTAGTGGACTGATTTACGAAACATTCGCAATTATCCAGCGATTTCCCGCTGGAGCGCTGATGAAAGGAAACGGCGATGGCTGATGCATATGACGACCGTGACGGGCATATATGGATGGACGGGGTTATGGTCCCGTGGCGCAAGGCAAACGTGCATATCCTGACCCATGCCATGCATTACGCCAGCTCGGTTTTCGAGGGCGAGCGCGCCTATAATGGCAAGATTTTCCGCAGCGAGGATCACTCAAAGCGCCTGCACAACTCTGCCCGTTTGATTGATTTCGAGGTTCCATGGACCACCAAAGAGATCGAAAAAGCCAAATATGACGTGCTCAAGGCCAATCGCTTGAGCGACGGTTATGTGCGCGTGGTCGCGTGGCGCGGTGCTGGCGAAGACATGGGGGTCGCCTCTGCGCGCAATCCGGTTCGCATGGCCGTGGCCGCGTGGGAATGGGGTGCCTATTATGGTGACGCAAAATCCAAGGGCGCAAAGCTGGATATTTCCAAGTGGAAACGCCCAAGCCCCGAGACAATTCCCTGCCACGCCAAAGCCGCCGGTCTTTACATGATTTGCACCATGTCCAAGCACGCCGCCGAGGCAAAAGGCTGCTCGGATGCCTTGATGTTTGACTATCGGGGCTATGTCGCGGAGGCAACAGGTGCCAATATTTTCTTTGTCAAGGACGGTGAAGTCCACACGCCAACGCCTGATTGCTTCCTCAACGGGCTGACCAGACAGACCGTCATTGGTATGCTGAAAGAGCGAAATATCAAGGTGATCGAGCGGGTGATTATGCCGCAAGAGCTTGAAACCTTTGAACAATGTTGGCTGACCGGCACGGCAGCCGAGGTCACGCCAGTCGGGCAGATCGGCGACTATAATTTCGAGGTCGGCGCTCTGGCGCGCGATATTTCCGAGGCTTACGAAAAACTGGTGCGGACCTGACCTAAAGCCCGCCATATCTTGAGAACCGGCGAGCGGGCTGTTATATCGACCATAGGCTCGGCGTCGGGACCTTGAAATTGCGGCGCGGTATTTATGGAGGACATCGTTCTGTCAGAACGTGTTAATGCGGCCAAGGACACGGCTGCCACCGGAGTTGCTGCGGCAATCCCGGACAATAACAAGCCCGGCAACCGTCTGTTGCAGCTTGTGTTGAAATCCCTTGAAAGCGACAAAGCCGAGGATATCGTACCGATTGCCCTGCATGGCAAATCGGAGATGGCCGATTATATGGTGATCGCGACGGGTCGTTCCTCGCGTCATGTGGTTGCCATGTCGGAAAACCTCTCCAACAGCTTGAAGGACGAACTTGGTCGGGGCTGTCGCATGGAAGGCCGCGAAAACGGCGACTGGGTGCTGCTGGATTGCGGCGACGTGGTCGTGCATATCTTCCGCCCCGAAGTGCGCGAGTTTTATCAGCTTGAAAAGATGTGGCTGCCCGATCCGTCAGCCGCCAAGACCTGAATGCGCGTGCATATCTGCGCGGTCGGTCGCCTGCGGCAAGGGCCGGAGCGCGAGTTGATCGACGATTATCTGGGCCGGTTTGATAAATCAGGCCGCGCGCTTGGTCTTGGGCCAGCGCAAATCATCGAGGTTGAGGATAAAAAGGGCGGCGGCATGGTGGGCGAAGCTGCGTTGCTGACGCGGGCCATTCCAAAGGGTTCGCTGGTTTGCGCCATGGACGAGCGGGGCCGCGTGATGTCCTCGCCTGAACTTGCGCAGCTTTTGGCCGGATGGCGCGATCAGGGCCGACAGGATCTGGCTTTTGTTATTGGCGGGGCTGACGGGATTGATCAAAGCTTGAGAGCAAAGGCTGACGCCTCGCTTTCCTTTGGCAAGATGGTCTGGCCGCATATGTTGGTGCGGGTGATGCTGGCCGAGCAACTTTACCGCGCCGCCTCGATCCTTGCCGGCGCGCCTTATCACCGCGCTTAACCTTGTCATGACTAAACCGCCGGTTTAGAACTTTAGAAAAACCCGAAGATGGACGAGCAGATGCCAATTCAAAACGCTGGGCAAAAACCCGTTGTGCTATGTATTCTCGATGGCTGGGGATTGCGCGCAGCGACCGAAAATAATGCGGTCGCGCTTTCTGACACCCCGACTTATGACCGCCTGATGGCGACCTGCCCCAACGCCACGCTGAAAACCAGCGGGCGCGATGTTGGTTTGCCTGACGGGCAGATGGGCAACTCTGAAGTCGGGCATATGAACATCGGCGCGGGTCGTGTGGTTTTCATGGATTTGGGGCTGATCGGCAACGCGCTCAAGAACGGCAGTTTTGCCCAAAACCCTGCGCTGCTCCGCTTTATCGAGCGCCTGAAACAAAGCGGCGGACGGGCGCATTTGATGGGTGTGGCTTCTGATGGCGGGGTTCACGGGCATATCGACCACATGATCGCTACCGCCGAGATTATCGCGGCGGCAGACGTTGATATTTGCATTCACGCGCTAACAGACGGGCGCGATGTTCCCCCCGGAACGGCGGAGGGTTTTGTGGCGCAACTGGCCCAGAACTTGCCAGAAAACGGCAAGCTCGCCACAGTTTCAGGCCGCTATTTCGCCCTTGATCGCGACAAACGCTGGGATCGGGTCGAGCGGGCCTATGCCGCGATTATGCGTGGCAAAGGCAAGACGGCAGCGAGCGGCCCGCTGGCAGTAACAAACGCCGCCGCGCGCGGTGAAAGCGACGAGTTTATCGCGCCAACGGTTATCAACGGCTATGGCGGTGTTCACAATGGCGACGGCATTTTCTGCCTTAACTTCCGCGCTGATCGAGCGCGCGAAATCCTGACCGCGATCGGGGCCGAGGGGTTTGACGCGTTTGATGTCTCAGACCGGCCCGAGATTGCCTCGATGGCGCGGATGTCAAGCTATGCGGACGCGCTCGATCAGGTCTCTGAAATCCTGTTTCCAAAGCAAACCATCCCCAACACGCTCGGCCATTGGGTCTCTATGCAGGGCTTGCGCCAGTTTCGTCTGGCCGAAACCGAGAAATACCCGCATGTGACCTTTTTCATGAATGGCGGAGTTGAGCCGCCCGAGCAGGGCGAAGATCGGGTGATGCCGCAAAGCCCGAAAGTCGCGACTTATGACATGCAACCAGAGATGTCCTCGGTCGAGGTTACCGAGCAGTTAGTTGCCGCGATCAAGGCCGAATATGACCTGATCATCGTCAATTTTGCCAATCCCGACATGGTTGGCCATACCGGCGATTTGGGGGCTGCGATTACCGCTTGCGAGGCGGTGGATTATGCTCTCGGCCAAGCGGTCGTGGCACTTGAAGCGGTTGGCGGCGCGATGATCGTCACCGCCGATCACGGCAATTGCGAAACCATGGTCGACCCGAAAACAGGCAAGCCCCATACTGCGCATACCACCAATCCGGTGCCGGTTATTCTGGTCGGGGCCGCGCCGGAAATATCGTTGCGCGACGGCGGGAGGCTTGCCGATCTCGCCCCGAGCTTGTTGGAGTTGATGGGGCTAGAGCAGCCTGCCGAGATGACCGGCCAAACGCTGTTGCGCGGGTGAAACTCTCGCGGATCATAGGGATGCTCGCCGCCTGCGTTTTGCTCGCGACCAGCGCTTTTGCCACCACGAACCCGATTTTTAGCGCCCGGCGCGCCGCCGAAGATTTACGCGCCGCGACCCGTGCCCTCAAAGACGCGCGCATTGCCAAGGATCGCGTCAAAGCCTTGAGCCGCACGATCAAGGCTTATGAGGACGGCTTGGCGGCCATGCGTGCAAGCCTGCGCAAAGCGGCCATTCGCGAGCGCGCGTTGCGCAAGGAGCTGGCCAGTCGCCGCGAACAACTCTCCCGTCTGCTCGGGGTTTTGCAAACGCTGGAGCGGGCCTCAACACCGTTGCTGCTGATCCATCCGTCAGGACCGCTTGGCACCGCACGCGCGGGGCAGCTCTTGACGGAAATCACCCCAGCCCTGAACGCGCAAGCAAAGGAGCTGCGTGCCCAAGTCGAGGAAATCGCGCTTCTGCGTGGGTTGCAAAGCACCGCACGCGAGGATTTGCAGCAAGGACTGAAAGGGGTTCAGACCGCACGTCTGACCCTGACCCGCGCCCTTGGTCAGCGCACCAATTTGCCCAAACGCTTTACCACCGATCCGGCCAAGATGAAAACACTTTTGCAAAACAGCAACACGTTGACAGGGTTCGCCAATGGTCTGGTCGATCTACCGTTTGATGGCACGCCCCAGACCGCCATCCTCAGCACAAAAAGCTTTTCTGACGCCAAGGGGAGCATCCCCCTGCCGGTTTTTGGCACACTCTTGCGCCGCTATAACGAGGCCGACGCCGCCGGTTTGCGCCGCCCCGGCATCCTAATTTCCGCCCCTGCGGTATCGCTCGTGACCACTCCTTGGGCGGCAACAATCCGCTATCGCGGGCCTTTGCTTGACTACGGAAACGTGATTATCCTTGAGCCTGAAGCGGGTTACCTGATAGTCCTCGCCGGGTTAGGACAAGTATATGGTGAAGTTGGCGAGATTCTCGCCGCTGGTGATCCGGTCGGGTTGCTAAGTGGTCAAGAACCCACCACTGATGATTTTTTGGTTGAAGCCACACAAGGAACTAGCAAAATTCAGCTTGAAACACTGTATGTAGAAATTAGGAAAAACCGGAAAACTGTGGATCCGGAGGCGTGGTTTGCGCTTCAAAACAGGTAGGACAGGAAAATGAAAAAATATCTTATGGCCGCTTTGGGAGGCACTCTTGCGGGCGTTTTACTCACCTCGCAAATCGCCGGACCGTTGATTGCGGACGAGGCCAAAAGCAAGAAATCGACCTATGAACAGCTTGATCTGTTCGGCAATATATTCGAGCGAATCAAATCGCAATATGTAGAGCCAGTTGACGAATCCAAGCTGATAGAGGCGGCAATCAACGGCATGTTGACATCGCTTGACCCCCATTCCAGCTATTTACCGCCGCGCGATTTTAACTCGATGCAGGTCGAAACCAAGGGCGAATTTGGCGGGCTTGGCATCGAAGTGACCCAAGAAAAAGGCTTTATCAAAGTGGTGTCGCCAATCGATGGCACCCCGGCCGCACTTGCCGGTATCAAGTCGGGCGATTTCATCACCAAGGTGGACGGCGAGGCGGTTCAAGGTCTGACCCTGAATGCAGCCGTGGATCTGATGCGCGGGCCGGTTGGCTCTGAGATCGTGATCACCGTTGTTCGCGATGGTGTGGCCGACCCGTTTGATGTGTCGATCATTCGCGACACCATCAAAATCGTCTCGGTCAAGGCGCGGCTCGAGGATAACACGGTTGTTCTTCGTATCAGCTCGTTCACCGATCAGACCTTCCCGAACCTCAAGGCCGGGCTGACCAAAATGGTGAAAAAGGCCGGTGGCATGGATAAAGTCGATGGCTTTATCATTGATCTGCGCAACAATCCCGGCGGCTTGCTTAATCAGGCAATTCTGGTTTCGGACGCGTTTCTTGACAAGGGCGAGATCGTTTCGACCCGTGGTCGCGATCCGGCAAATAGCGACCGTTTCAATGCGGTTCCCGGTGATTTGGCCAAGGGCAAACCGATTGTTGTCTTGATCAATGGCGGCTCTGCCTCTGCCTCTGAGATCGTGACCGGCGCGCTGAAAGACCATCGTCGTGCGGTGATCATCGGCACCAAAAGCTTTGGCAAAGGCTCGGTTCAGACCATCATGCCGCTGCAAGGCAATGGGGCGATGCGTCTGACAACGGCGCGGTATTATACGCCGTCGGGTCGCTCGATCCAGTCCTTGGGCATCATGCCGGATATTCTGGTAGAGCAACGCCCACCTGTCGCTGAAGGCGATGCGACCAAAAAACCCAAGCTGCGCTCCGAGGCCGACCTTCGCGGCAGTCTCAATAATGACAGCCTGACGGATGCCGAGCGCAAGCAGTTGGAAGCAGATCGCAAGCAGCAAGTGGACAATGCCAAGAAGCGGGAAAGTGACTATCAGATGTCGTTCGCGCTGGATATTATTCGCGGACTTTCGGTGCTTAAAGGCGCAAACTAAACGTGCTATGATATTGCGGCACCGGCTGGAAATATTCCGGTCGGTGCCGTTTCCATTTGTCCGGGCTGCCGGGCACCGCTAAAGGCCCAAGCCCATGACTGCCGATGAAATAGAAGCCCTGCCCTATCGCCCCTGTGTCGGCATGATGATCTGCAATCGCGACGGAAACATATTCGCAGGCCAGCGGATCGACAGCCAGCTTGATGCGTGGCAGATGCCTCAAGGAGGCGTCGAAAAAGGCGAAGAGCCGCGCGATGCCGCGTTGCGCGAGTTAGAGGAAGAGACAGGCATCCAAGGTAGTTCTGTGGAGATTATCGCCGAAACCGCCGATTGGATACCTTACGATCTGCCGCATTATCTAGTGCCAAAACTGTGGAATGGCCGCTATCGGGGCCAAAAACAGCGCTGGTTCCTGATGCGGTTTCTGGGCGATGACAGCCAAATCAACATCCAGACGAAAATCCCCGAATTCAACCGCTGGTGCTGGTTGGCGCCACAAGAGTTGCTATCGCGCATTGTGCCGTTTAAGCGCGACACTTATGAGCGGGTGATCCGCGAGTTTCACCAGCAAATCACCTGATATCTGACTGAACCATAAAGATTTTGAGCCTTCGGCGAGGATATTTTCTCCATAAAGAAGTAAGGTTTTCTTAACCAAGCTGGGTCAGTCTGGCGCGGCGGTACAGGCGGGGACGCCGATGGCCGTCCATGAAGAAGCAGCCCCTCTGCTGAATATTGGCAGGGGGGTTATGCTTAGATGACGCTGACCGCGCCGGGTCGCGCGTGTTTATCAAGGATGAATTTGTCGCCTGCTGCGATGATGGCGTTGATCTCGCGCCGCTGATCCTCGGACAAAACGCCTTGTTTTGGGGCAGCTTCGATCAAGGCAAGCGCCTTGTCCCGCGCTTGATCAAACGCGGTGCGGCGACCTGATTTCTCGTAATCATCGCGCCCTTCGCGTAAGAAAACCTGCGGCATATGCTGACCCCGACACAGGCTGAGGGTGTGGGGGCTGTCGAGGAAATGTCCGCCGGTGCGAATGTGCGAGACCTCGTTCCAGTTCAGGCTGGCCTCGCTAATCTCGGGCGGTTCCATAAACCGGCGCAACATGGCACCGATCTCGTTATCGAGTACCGCCTGCACCGGGCTGAACACGGTCGCACATTCAAGCTGGCCAACCCCGCCGAGGATATCCGCCCCCGCCTGCACAATCGTCTGGGCCAACATCGCGCGCTCGGCCATGGATTGCACGTCCACATCTGGCGTGTCAGATCCCGAGCCATAGGTGTGCGCGGGAAGGCCAAAGCCTTGTTTCATCAACTGAATTGCCATACTGGCGGCTTGCAGGCTTTCCGGGCAGGACTGCAAGGCCGAGCCGGTCTTCATATCAAGCGTGAACATCAAGGGGGTCGCGATCACCGGCGTTCCGGGGACCAAAACATGGGCGATTGTCACCATCGCCAAAATCTCTGCCGAAGCCATCAGCACCATGCCAGCCGTGGTCAAAGGCGCGGTTCCACCAGCCGACGGCAACGAGCAAGCGTGAATCG